>VHCR01000176.1 GCA_016871655.1 Verrucomicrobiota bacterium | reverse complement strand
AACGGGCGTGCTTGCTGAAAAATGCACTGCAATCAATCACGCCTGGAATCATCGAATGAAAACAGGGATGCCGTGGGTCATCGCTAAATGCGGAATGTCGCTTGATGGACGCATTTCCTCATCTGATCGGCGCTGGATCACTTCGGAAACGAGCCGGCATCATGCGATGCTCTTTCGTCGGCGTGTCGATGCGATTCTTGTCGGAGGAAACACCGTGCGCTGTGACAATCCTCGATTAACGGTGCGAGGTGTTCGTAAAACTAGAACAATGGGGGCATCCCCAAAATTTGCGACTGCGTCTGCAAATTGTCTGGTACTGACCCCATTGCTCGGAGCTGGCCCCTATCGGGTTATTTGGACTCGCTCAAAAGAAAATATTCCGAAAGAGTCTTATTTGCTAACAGATGAGTTTCGGGAGAGGACCATCGTTTTAGAAAATTGCACTCTTCGCAAAGGCTTGCAAAATCTGGCTGCGCGAGGGATCAGTTCGGTTTTAATCGAAGGCGGCGGGGTCACGCTGGGCAAAGCGTTTGAAGAGAATCTCGTCGATGAGGTCCGATTTTATATTGCGCCACTGATTTTGGGAGGAGAGGCATTGACCATCCCTGGCAATGTCATGATACCTCCTATCACTTTCTCGAAGCTACACCACCGCCAGCTGAAGCCTGACCACTTGATGACTGGGCTGGTTGCAAAATAGGATGCTGCAGTAGCTCTTCCATCGCTTGAAGAAAAGCCGCTCTCTTTGCGTTAAAACTTGCTGCAGCTGCATCCAAAAACTCATCAGCTCTTTCTTTTGCAGTATCGAGTAATCCGGCAATGGTTTTTGCATCTACTATTTTGCGAGCGAGAGTATCTAATCTATCTTGCTTTATTTGTTTGTTCCGTTCTGTCAAAGCCTTTACTGCTGCTTCAACATCTTGCTCTTTGCACAACATTTGCCACCCTCCTCTATGATAATGATAGATGGGATTAAGAGCTCCCGGATCTTCTTGTTTTTGCCAAGTTCCAACCAGAGCTATTTTTCCTTCAGCAAAAAACTGAGTCACTTTATTAACTCTAGCCCTTGCATCTCTCAGTGCATCGACTAGATAGGGGCGCAATGAAGAAGCGTCCCAGAGCATCTTGCCTTGATCAGCTTCTAATAAGCTCATGAGATTTCGCCCTAACAAAGCATTCCTCTCAGCGAGATGAAGCATTTTGTAAGATTGAGTGAAATAGTTCTCAACTCTATCTGTGAGCGGATCGACGGTGTCGTCAAACTGTTTTTGAATTCTTTCTCCGAGTTCACGACAAGCAGTTTCGATTTGCAAATCTTTTACAGCAGCTTGTTTCATCTTTGCTGCCTTTTTTGCTTTTTTCTCCTCGGAAGATTCAAAGAGCCCTCCGAAAGATGATCTAGCCTTTTTATCTTTTTCTGCACTAACAGATGTTGCACCACCTATTGACTTGCGATCAGTAGCTTCTCGACTAGCATTCGATCTTTCATCACCCTCAAAAATTCTTTTTACCGCATTAAAGCGATCATGAGCAACTGCTCCATAATTCACAATGGAAGCTTGAATATCAGGAAGTTTGTCTTCAATAAATTGAACTTTTATTGCGACCTCGCTTACATCTATAAAATCATTTTCCATTTCTGCAAGGCGCTTCCAAAGAAGCTCTTTTTTGTTCGCCAATATTGTTAGCCTCTCCATCAGCTCGGCATCAGCTTTACAGACTTCATCGTAATGAGTCTTAATCTGACCCTCTGCAAACTCCTCCTCATTCACATGATCCGATTCTCTAGCTGCTTTTTCTATGCGCAGGAGCTTGGCTACTAGCAAATACTGCGTTGCTTCACGCAACATTTGAAAGGGAGTAAGCGGCACTTCATCTGCTCTTGGTGCTGTTGCATCTGCTGCCACTGCTTGGCGTTGTTGTACTGCAGAATCGACAGGAGGCACCGCAAAACAACTCCTCTCTAGTTCTGCAATCTTAACAATCAGTTTTCTTACCAGTTCCAATCTCTCTTGATCTTTTTTAAATTGAGCGAGTCGAACTTTTCCTGCCTCTTGTTTACCTGCTATTTTTTCTAGCTGCGCTTGCTTATGATTTGTAAACCGCTCTTCATGCTCTGCAATTGTCCGTCCATTTTCATTAATTTTTAGTTCATGTGTTGCAATCATTGCTTTGTATTTTTCAATTTGTTTTGCTAAATATCCCGGATTTCTATTTTTAAAATCCCCTGCATCTTTGTAGGGATAGTATGGTTGAGTCATCCTCCAGATCAGATTTTGCCAGCAAGTGCGCTGCGATGGTATCGGATCTTTGTCTGGCACGTAATCAATTTGATCCGCATCTGAATAAACGGAATAGATATTGTCTCGATTTCTTAAACTATCAGCAATTTTTTTAAGAAAAGATCTCTGGTCTATTCTAGAAGTCGATGAGGTATCAGTTATAAATAAGTCAGTATTTGTTGCCCCTCCAGTCACATCATCACACATGTAAGACTCATATCCTCCTACCTCTCTGCTAGAAGTCTCTCGGCTTTGATCTTCCGAATGATCGTTAGCTCGTCGATCCGCGTCCGTAATCCTTGCGGTCGTTCTGCCATTCGCCATCTCTTCTGCTCCACCACGGCATCGATAATAAGCATATCCGCCTCCGATCAGAGCAAGAGCTGCACCAATTCCGACAACTTCATCAAAAGTAGTGATGTTTCCCTCTGTCGAATCGGGATAAGAGGCTTGAAGCAAATTAGGAGCATTAAATTGATTTCCCTGGACTGTTTCGATAACACAAAACCCGAGTGCATTCGAAGCCAAGGTGGGATCATCGAACCCATCATCCTCTCTCGTTGGCAATACATAATGTGCCCCTTCATTTTTCATCACAAATTCCGTCATCGTATCGTTGAGCGTGTAGCTACCTGTCTCCGTCGTCTCTGGCCTTACCTCTTCACGCGAAGGCGAGCCATGTTCTTTCCAATTACAATAGCGAGCGGCATCAAGCCAGGTCACAAAAGTGATCGGTAAATTTTCTGCACCTGCAACAATTTCGTAATGATAATCGCCAGGCTCTCCAATCCGAATCACCTCTTTCATCGTTTCATGATAAAGCACGTGAGGATCTGCTGGTGCAACAGCATTTAAAAAATCAGCATACTCTCCGATCGTCACTGGCATGGACGACTCTCCTGCTATTGCTGAAAAAGAAAAAACAAAAAAAAGAGAGAAAAAGAAACGAAACCTCATCGCACTCTTTTCTCTGTTTTATTCCTTTTCATAAAGATTTTTTTTATTTTTTTTGTGCTCTTTGTGTTCTTTTATGGCTAATTTCTTAGATCGCACATGAATCGAAAAACTTCCCAACGTCAGCCTAACATCACCCCTGGAGGTCCAGAAGATGGACTGAGTGGGCTAGTTGAGCGAGTGACGTTTCACAGTCCTGAAAGTGGATTTTGCGTTTTAAAAGTTCAAGCCGAAGGTCATCGTCAGCTCGTTTGCATCGTTGGAACGCTCCCAGCCGTGACACCTGGAGAATGGATCACCGCTCAAGGGACATGGCAACGCGACAAAGATCATGGTCTGCAAATGAAAGCGCGCACGCTCAAGACACAACCTCCCACTTCCCTCGAAGGCATTGAAAAATATTTGGGAAGTGGCCTCATCAAAGGGATTGGCCCTGTCTATGCTACAAAGCTCGTTAAAAAATTTGGCGAAAAAGTTTTTGATGTGATTGAACATCAATCCAAACGCCTCGAAGAAGTTGATGGCATCGGCCGCGAACGTCGCCAGCGGATCAAGGAGGCATGGGCGGAACAAAAAGTGGTGCGCGACATCATGCTCTTCCTTCATGCGCATGGCGTGAGCACCAATCGTGCAGCTCGCATTTACAAAAC
>VHCR01000175.1 GCA_016871655.1 Verrucomicrobiota bacterium | reverse complement strand
CTGATTCGCCAAGGAGACATCGAGGGTATAGCTTTTCCCATTTTCCATGCCAGTAGTAGAAATTTTTTCTGTATAAAAAATGGATTCTTGAGGGTTGATAACGACGGTATCATCGGTAGGATCGAATGATCGGTCTTGGGACCAGCGGCTCACGATTTTTCCGAACTCATCCTTAACGACAATTTCCAGACGTTGATTCGTCGGGAAGTGAAGCATGATCATTTCTTTTTTGTCATTAGTAATTTTTAAAGTGACGCTCAGTTCCGAGTTTTCTGTGACAGAAAAAAGAGCAGGTTCTACAGTCACGCGAAGCGTAGGAGTTTTGGACATTGATGACTTCATCGTGCCGACTAAATGTTTGCAAAAATTGGCGATCTGTTTGGAGATCGAATGTCGCGGAGGATAAAGCTTGTTTACGCTCGTGTTGCTTGCCGCCGCTGCTGCTGCCGCCTGTTTCGCATCTTCTCGTTCAATCAGAAAAGGACTCTCTTCATTGTTGGCCTGCGAGGAGGCCTGCTCAACGGCATGCTCCGAAATTACATCAGGAGATTCCGGAATCGCTGCTGCTGCGAAAAGTGGAATCAAAAAAAGGAAGAAGAAAAATTTTTTCATATAACGGAATTAAGCACAAAGAGTACGAGAGGAAAAAGAAAATTAACCGCAAAGAACGCAAAGAAGACAAAGAAAAAACATCAATCGATTCTTTTTTGTCCTCTTTGCCTTCTTTTGTGGTTATTCTTTTTTTAAGATGAAATCACCTGGTAAATATTTTGTTCTTCTTCTCGTTGGATTTTCGTTTCTAGCGGCAGCGGGGACTTTTTGGAAGTATTCAAGTTCTGTTTTTTCGACGAATCATGCAGTCATCATTAATCGTGATGGGCGCATTGAAGCTTTATTCTCTCCCTCAATTACAGCAAAACTTCATCCGCGGCAACATGCCAAAATAACTTTAGCAAGCGCTCCAGAAACTGTGCTGCAGGCTGAAATCGTGATGGTAGTGCGAGGCACGGTGTTGCTGCAATTATTGGAAAAACCAAAAGTATTTTCTCTTGGCGAAGCTTGCGAGGTGACGATTGATACGACGATTCCTGATGAAGTAAGGAGTAACGAGTAACGGGTAATGAGTAGAATGAAGTTTTCTAAGAAACATCAAATGCCAGCCATGCATTGGTCTTGCGATGCAAGAGCAACTGACAACACCTTTCGACTTCAGCCTTTCGCCTTTAGCCTTATTAGCGGTCTCGCCATGGCGCTTCCTTTTCTCGGATTTTATCCTGCTTGGGCGCGGCATTTGGGATGGATACCTTTTTTTGCGATGACGCCCCTAGCATGGGTGTTGCTCTGCGCCCCTTTTCCGGAGAGCTTCTGGAAGCGAGTGAGGAAAAGTTTTTTTCTGGGATGGATCGTAGGGGTTGCTTTTTTTGGCATCACACTCTCGTGGATTTCTTCGGTTGCTTGGGAGGGAGTTGCTCTCTTGCCTCCTTTCTTGGGGCTCTACTTCGGCCTTTGGAGCTTGTTTGTTGTGATGGTGGTGAGACCTCTTTTTTTGATGAATGAAAAAATAACTTCAGTTCAATCTCTCGGCGCCGTGCTGCTGAGCGCTGCGGCCTGGGTTGGGATAGAGTGGTTGCGAGGAACGTTGTTTACAGGATTTGGATGGAACGCTTTTGGAGTTTCTTTTTATCAGCATCTTCCGCTCATTCAGGTTGTCGACATCACGGGTGTGGCTGGTCTTTCCTTCCTCGGTGTCATGACGAGTTGCATGACAGCACTGGCGTTTCAGCGGATGCTTCAACAAAAAAAAATAGAAGTTTTTACCAAAAGTTTGTGGCGTGTGAATGGTGACGTCGCTCTCGTTTTGATCATAGTCATCGCAGCTTTTTTTTATGGAGCTTTGGAAATCACGCATTCTCTTCCTCCTCAAGAGCGGCTTTCCGTTGCAGCTGTGCAGGGAAATATTCCTCAAAACCACAAATGGGACCGCGCCTTTGAAGAGGAGATCATGAAGATTTACGAAACCGAGACGCACTTGGCTTTGCAAGGACATCCCGACTTGGTGGTTTGGCCTGAAGCTGCTACGCCACGGCCACTTTTAAATGATGAAAAGATTTTTTCTCAAGTGAATCAACTCGTGCAGGAAGGAAAGGTTGACTTGCTTGCGGGGTCGCTTGACTACGAAGAAAATCCCCAGCGCGATTACAACGCAGCCATCTTGCTCAGTCCCGCTGACAATGGGAGGCTTGCAGACTGCAGGCTGCAGGCTACAGGGAATATAAGCGTGAAGCGCAAATCAAAAACTCTTCAACCCTTCAACCCTTCAACTCTTCAACGTAATTGCTCAGCTTCTTCGTCAGAAGGAGCTGAGCAATTACAGCCCCCCCAGGTCTATGCCAAAACTCATCTTGTTCCTTTTGGGGAATACATTCCTTGTCGAAAAACGTTTCCGCTCTTTCAATGGATTGTTGGGGATCGTGTGCTCGGTGATTTTAATGCGGGGCCAGGGCCGAAGGTTTTGTATTTAACGACAAAGCCGATTGTGATTGCTCCCTTGATTTGCTTTGAAGATACGTTGGGCGATTTGGTGCGGCTGTTTGCGTTACGCCGGGCGCAACTTCTCATCACGCTGACCAATGACGGATGGTTTGGCCAGACGATGGCTTCCAAGCAGCATGCAATCAATGCCCTTTTTCGAGCCGTAGAAACAAAGCTGCCGCTTTTGCGTGTGGCCAACACGGGAGTGACGTGCGTGATTGATCCCTATGGGCGCATGACTCAAGTCTTACGGGATTCTCATGGGAGCACGTTCTTCGAAGGGGTGCTCTTGAGTCAACTCTCGGTACCGCGTGACCCGATGACGACTTTTTATACGCGCTATGGCGACTGGTTTTCTTATCTCTGCTTCGGAATGATGCTCGTGGGCATCCTCTCAATTTTTCTGAGAAAAAATAAATAGGTTGCTTATTTTTCAAAGAACGTATATTTCAGAACACCCGAAAAATCCTAAAAAAGATTTAATTTATTCATTTTATGTTTACGAACTTCTTACAACTTCAAAACGGCATTAATTTCGCCATGATCTGTGGAACGCTGGGCCTTCTTGTTGCTCTTGCGCTGATCCGCTCTATTCTCACTTCTTCAGCTGGCACTCCTAAAATGGGTGTGATTGCTGGCGCAATTCAAGAGGGAGCCAAGGCT
Source organism: Verrucomicrobiota bacterium (assembly GCA_016871655.1). GTDB lineage: Bacteria > Verrucomicrobiota > Verrucomicrobiia > Chthoniobacterales > UBA6821 > CAIWMF01. Next base: position 701 of record VHCR01000175.1, on the reverse strand, counting down.
TATCTCAATCGTCAAATTACAGCCGTTTCTCTCATTGCAGTGGTGATTTTTGCCGCGCTTTATTATTTTAAAGGACAGGCTGCTGCGGGTGGGTTTGTGATTGGAGCGCTTTGTTCCTTGGCTGCTGGTTATATTGGGATGCGCGTTGCTGTGGTAGCCAATGTCCGCACCGCTGCTGGTGCGTTGCTCTCACGTCACTCTGCGATGAAGATGGCTTTTAGCGGTGGTGCTGTCACTGGATTGCTCGTCGTTGGTTTAGCGTTGCTTTCTGTTGGTGGATTTTATGCATTAGCTCGTCCTTTGCTCGGAGAAGCTGAAGCAATCAACAGTCTCATCGGATTGGCGCTTGGCGCGAGCTTGATTAGCGTTTTTGCGCGTCTCGGCGGCGGTATATACACCAAAGCTGCTGACGTTGGTGCTGACCTTGTTGGAAAAATTGAACAAAATCTCGATGAAGATGATCCACGTAATCCAGCAACGATTGCTGATAACGTTGGTGATAACGTCGGCGACTGCGCAGGAATGGCTGCAGACGTTTTTGAAACCTATGCTGTAAGTCTTATTGGCGCTATCTTTGTGGGCTACTTGACCCTCAAGTCAACTCCAGCGGCGATCCTCTATCCTTTTGTCCTTGGCGGCATTTCAGTCATCGGATCGATCCTTGGAATTTTTTATGTTAACAGCTCCAAGCAAAAGCCAGG
>VHCR01000174.1 GCA_016871655.1 Verrucomicrobiota bacterium | reverse complement strand
AAACGGTCGCGCAATTAGCCAGTGGTCCATAAACACCATAAGAATGTCCTGTGATCCATCCAATGTCGGCGGTGCACCAATAAATATCACCCGGTTGATAATCAAAAACGGTTTTAAAAGTTAATGCGGTGTATAACAAATAACCAGCAGTAGTGTGCAAAATCCCTTTTGGTTTTCCTGTTGAACCGGAAGTGTACAACACAAAGAGAGGATCTTCGGATTCCATCTCAACACAATCGCAATAACTCTCAACGCCTTGCAGTGCCTCATCATAAGAGACATCACGGTATGCATTCCAAGGAACCCCATTGCCAGTTCGTTTAACCATTAACACCGTTTCAACCTGAGGAGAATGTTCCAATGCCTCATCAACTTGTTTTTTTAAAGGAGTAAATTTGCCACCTCGTAATCCTTCATCAGCAGTAATGACTAAACGGCAATCTGTTTCATTTAAACGATTCGACAAAGCTTCTGCAGAAAAGCCAGCGAAGACAACACAATGAATCGCGCCGATGCGCGCGCAAGCTAACATGCTTACAATGGCCTCAGGAATCATAGGCAAATAAATTCCTACTACATCACCTTGGCGAACACCATATTTTTTTAAAACATTCGCACAACGACTCACCTGCTCGTGTAATCTACGATAACTTATTTTCAGCGATTCTGCAGGATTGTCACCTTGCCAAATTAAGGCAATATCATCTCCATGTTTTGCAAGATGGCGATCAACGCAATTGTAACAAGCATTTAAACGTGCCTTGTCAAACCAACGCGCTTCTCCTTTTGTCCAATCACCTGTTAGGACGCTTTCCCAAGGAGAGGAAAAATCTAAAATGTCAGCTTGTCTTGACCAAAACTTTTCTGGATCGTGAATAGACTCTTGATACAACGCTTCATATTGTTCTGCGGTTAAACCATCACGACGCTGATACAAATTTGCAGAAATCATATTCGCCATGGCAGTAGGTTGGTTGGAGTGTGTCCTGGAATACAAATTTTTTGAGTTGATGGTTTGGAAGCTTGAAAATATCTGAGCGTGGAGTTGAAAGGCTATAGACTGTAGGCTGTAGACTGTAGGTTATGACAAGCCAAAATCGACATCATTAGCGAAATTGATGCGTTATATTTTATATTTTTGACGAAGTCCTTGCTTTGACCTATAGCCTCCAGTCTATAGCCTCCAGCCTTCTTTATTCCGTCACTGCTCGTCGTAACCGATCCATCATTGCATGTCCAATCCCCTCCTCTGGCACGGGCTCGACAACAAGTGATAAGGCATCGCTTTCATCCAATCGACGCAAGGCTCCATAAAGATTTGCGGCGGCTTCTTTGAGATCGCCCGAAGAACTCAAGACTTCAACAGCGCCAAATCCTGCACGCGCTTGTTGGAAAGCGAGCAATCCGATTCCTTGAGAAGGAACAATCGAGGCATCATACCACGATAATTTTTTTCGCGGAGCGTAATGACTTTTCAAAGAACCGGGTGCTTTTCCATGAACGGATTGAGCAACGACTTTTCCAAAAGCAGCAAGCTGTTCTCCAGTGATCGGGCCAGGACGTAAGATCTGTAAAACTCCATCGTGAGGCCAGACGATCGTCGACTCCAAACCATGTTGGCAAGCCTCTCCATCAACGATGAGTGGAATTCTTCCGCTAAGCTCTTGTTCGACATCATTAGCTGTCGTCGGACTGATGCGACCAAAACGATTCGCGCTCGGAGCAGCAAGCGGCAAATCAAGTTGTTCCAAAATTTTTCTAAAGACCGGATGAGCTGGAATTCGCACGGCCACCGTTTCGAGTCCTGCAGTCACCAAATCGGGAATTGCAGCAGCTCGTGGGAGTAACAAAGTCAGAGGGCCAGGCCAGAAGGCCGTCGCAAGCTGGGCGACGATTTTTTTTAATTCAGGAGTGAGAGAGACAACGCGATCGAGCCACGAGGCATCGAGGAGATGTACGATCAACGGATCGCTCAACGGTCGTTGTTTTGCCTCAAAAATGGAAGCAATGGCTCTGGAGGAAAAAGCATTTCCCGCAAGTCCGTAAACGGTCTCGGTTGGAAGAGCGACAACTTCGTTTTGTTTTAGGAGGTCAACAGCGGCAGTGATTCCCTCTTCTGTTTGTAGCAACAAAGTCTTCATGTTGATGACTTCACCTTTTTTTCTTTCAACTTTTTTGGGAGTTCTAGTTTGCTCGTTGCTGCTTTGACGCGTTGCGCAGCGCGAAAAGCAGAAAGTTTTTTTGCAAGGGTTGGATTGCTTTGGGCTAGTAATGCGATAGAAAAAAGCGCTGCGTTTTTTGCGCCGGCTTCGCCAATAGCAAAGGTTGCGACCGGAATTCCTGCTGGCATCTGTACAATCGAGAGGAGCGAGTCCATTCCTGCTAAGGTTTTGCTTTTAATGGGAACGCCAAGGACTGGAACTGTTGTTTGTGCAGCGATCATCCCAGGAAGATGGGCAGCACCTCCAGCACCAGCAATGATCGCAATAAGCCCCCGCTTCTGTGCCTCATGCGCATATTTTGCCATTTCAGCAGGCATGCGATGAGCGGAGAGAACTTGGGCTTCAAAAGGAACTCCAAATTCTTTAAGCAGTTTGGCTGCTTCCATCATCGTCCCCCAATCAGAGTTGCTTCCCATAACCACGCCGACAAGTGGAGATGCTGTTAATTTATTTTTTGAAAGCTCTGTCATTTTAAAAATGCTAGGATTAAAATTGGCCGAAGGAAAGAGAGAAAAATGACTTCAACTTCAACTTTCAACTTCAACTGCTGCGAAGCAGCAAACAATCTCATCCTCATCGGCTTCATGGGCTCCGGCAAGAGCAGTATTGGAAGGCAGCTTGCGAAGCGCTTGGGATATGAGTATCTAGACACGGATGAGTTGATTATTTCCAAAACGAAAAAAAGTATTGCAGCAATTTTTGAAACAGAGGGTGAAGCTCGCTTTCGCGAGTTAGAAGCAGAAGTTTTGAATGAGTTGGCTATCTCTTCCAAAAAAAAATTCATTCTCTCGACTGGTGGCGGCATTATTTTATCAGAAAAAAATCGACAACTTTTGAAATTACTCGGCACCGTTTTCTGGCTCCACGCTTCGGCAGATGTGCTTTTCGAGCGGGCTACGCGTCAATCAAACCGTCCTCTCTTAGAAGTCGAATATCCGCGCCGTACTTTTAATGAGCTTTTCACAAAGCGATGTTCGCTTTATCAAGAAATTTGCGATATCGAGATTGATACAACACAACTTTCTTACTCACAAACAGTGGAGAAACTACTAGCACTGTTGTTGAACGCTTGATAAAATTTCTCATACCGCTAAACTCATCAATTCTTCACCCCTTTAACTTTAACTTTTAACTTCAACTTTTCATGCCCAATATTGCTATTAATGGTTTCGGACGCATCGGACGTCTTGTTTTTCGCGCGATCGTAGAAAAAGGTCTTCTCGAGAAAGGCTACAACGTTGTTGCCGTCAATGATCTCGTTCCTGCTGACAACCTCGCCTACCTCGTCAAGTACGACTCGACGCAAGGTCGGTTCCAAGGTGAAGTTCAAACGGCAAAGTCTCATCCTTCCAAACACGAAGATGATCTCCTTGTCGTTAATGGTCATAAAATTCAATGCCTCGCTATCAAAGAAGGTCCCGCTGCACTTCCGTGGAAAGAAATGAATGTTGATATTGTCATTGAATCGACCGGATTTTTCACCGATGCAGAATTAGCCAAAGGACATATTACTGCTGGCGCTAAAAAAGTTATTATCTCCGCACCAGCCAAGGGAGAGGATGCGACAATCGTCATCGGGGTAAACGATCACATCTATGACGCAACTCGGCACAACATTATTTCGAATGCGAGTTGTACCACCAACTGCTTGGCTCCTGTCGTGCACGTACTCCTTAAAGAAGGC
>VHCR01000173.1 GCA_016871655.1 Verrucomicrobiota bacterium | reverse complement strand
GGGATGGCTCTCTTTTCTGTTTCAGAAAAGGCGATGACACGTGCTGCTGAAGTCAAAGATCGCGGATATTATTTTGACTTTTTAGAATTTCAAAAAAATCATGAAGGAAATATGACGCCGAGTACACCTTCTGTGAGCCATATCTACGCGCTAGAATCGAAGCTCGATGATATTTTTGAAGAAGGAATTATTCGGCGCTATGACCGACATGCTCGTACCAATGAGCTTGTTCATGAGTGGATGCAGCAACGAGGGTTTGATTTTTTTGCGCCCCAAGGATTTCGGTCGTTAGGACTAACTTGTATCGCTAACAACCAAGAAGTCGATGTCGCAGCATGGATTGCACGCCTCAAAGAAAAACATCATTGCATCATCGATGGAGGTTACGGTCCGCTCAAAGGAAAAACGTTCCGCATTTCCAACATGGGAGATGAGACTGAAGAGACGATATCACAACTTCTCGCCTGGCTTGATGATGTGGCTGAGTAGGCTGGAAGCTGGAGGCTAGAGGCTAGAGGCTAGAGGAAAAATTCACAGGGATGGTAAGTGTCTTATTGACACTCTAATTTTGAAATGATAGAAGCTATCTTATGAATACGACAGTACAATCTCCGGCGCCTCAGCAGCTGAAGCAACCTAAAAGAGGTTCTTATGATGAGTTGATAGAAGAAGTAGAGAGAGAAACTATGGAATATAGAATGATCGAAGAGACGCCGGAATTATTAGCTGCAATTGATGAGGGGCTTGAATCTTTAAAAAAAGATGGAAGCGTTCCTTTTGAAGTTGTAAAAGCAGCATTAAAGAAAAAATGGGATACTCTTTAGGTTTTGCTTCGCAAGCTATTGAAGAATTTGATCGCGTCATTGATTACATTGCTTCTCATAATCCTCCTGCAAGTATTCGATTTAAAAAAGCACTTCTTAGAAAAGTAGAATTGCTTAAAATTGCTCCAGAAATGGGTGTCGCTCTCAAGCGACGTTCAGATATTCGTTTTGTTGTACATCGTTCTTATCTCATTTTTTATTATATTGACCATTGTTCAAAGCGAGTTGAGATCCTTCGTTTTTTGCATGCCGCAAGAGACATGACAAGAATCAGATTTTAGAAGTTCGAGCTTATCGCCTTGCTTCCTGAAGCCTGTAACCTGTAGGCTGTTTGCCTGATTATGAGCCGTTACCGCGATACTGTCCTCCTACCTAAAACTGATTTTCCGATGCGTGGTGGTCTTGCCACGCGCGAACCTGAGCTGTTGGCTCGTTGGGAAAAAGAAGATCTCTATTTTAAAATTCAGGAAGCTCGCGCTGGAGCCCCGCGTTATGTTCTTCATGATGGGCCTCCTTTTGCCAATGGCCAGGTCCATATGGGAACTGCGCTCAATAAGACCCTCAAAGACTTGGTGGTCAAATCAAAAACGATGCTCGGCTTTCAAGCTCCCTTCGTACCTGGCTGGGATTGTCATGGACTCCCCATCGAATTCAAAGTTGTAAAATCTTCAAAAGGTCTCACGCCGCTTCAAATCCGCGAACAGTCGGACGCTTACGCACGGAAGTTCATCGACATTCAGCGCGACGATTTTAAACGCCTTGGTGTCTTTGGGGATTGGAATCATCCTTACCTCACACTCGACGCTGCCTACGAGGCGACGATCATTCGCTCTTTTGCGAAGTTCGTAGAAAAAGGATTAGTTTATCAAAAGAAAAAACCAGTTTATTGGAGCACGGGTGCGCAAACCGCTCTGGCAGAGGCTGAGATCGAGTATCAGGAAAAAACTTCGCCAGCGGCCTATGTGGCATTTCCGCTTAAAGATTTGGAAAATGTTAGCGCTGTCATCTGGACAACGACACCTTGGACGTTGCCTGCCAATGTTGCGATTGCTGTGAGTCCGGAGGCGACGTATGTTGTGCTTCGCACGAAAAACAAAGAGGGTTTTGAAAAAAATTATCTCATTGCTGAAGCGCGCGTGGAGACCTTCTGTGAGGCGTGTGCGTTAGAAAAGGTTTCCCTAGAAGAAAAATTTCTTGGTCGTGATCTTGAAGGAAAAGTTGCGCAACATCCTTTCTTGTCACGCACAGCAACATTATATGGAGCTGATTTTGTCACGATGGATTCGGGAACGGGCCTTGTGCACATCGCGCCAGGGCATGGCGAAGATGACTATGCATTGGGTCTTCAAAAAAATCTTCCGGTCTTATCTCCTGTTGATGACGAGGGCTGTTTCACCGAAGAGTGTGGTGTTTCTGAGCTCGTTGGAAAAAATGTTTTCGCTGGCAATCCTCTCGTGCTGGAGATTCTTGCGAAGCATGGATTGTTATTGGGACATCAGGAATATCAACACAGCTACCCTCATTGCTGGCGTTCTAAAACACCGATTCTTTTCCGTGCTGTTGAACAATTTTTTATCAACATCGCACAACTGCGCAATCAGATGTTAACCGCTATCGGCGATGTAGACTGGATTCCAGCCTGGGGGAAGAGTCGGATCAGCGCTGGGGTGGAGCGTTTGGATTGGTGCATCTCGCGTCAACGTTCGTGGGGAGTGCCACTCCCAATTTTTTATGACGCTGAGAAGAAACCAATTTTAGACCCAGTCTTGATTCGTCAAGTTGCTGACATTTTTGACAAAGAAGGATCAAACGCTTGGTTTGCTTGGGATGATGCGACATGGTGCGAGCGCCTCGGAAAACAAGTGGGATCGTTGCAGCGTTTTTCATTGGACATTCTCGATGTCTGGATTGAAAGCGGCGTGAGTCATGAAGCGGTCTTGCGTCAACGTCCCGAGTTGCAATTTCCAGCTGATCTTTATTTAGAAGCAACTGATCAACATCGCGGTTGGTTTCAATCGTCGCTCATGACCTCCGTTGCCATGAACGAGAAGGCGCCTTACAAAACAGTTTTAACACATGGGTTCGTTGTTGATGTTGACACGCGTCAAAAAATTTCTAAATCGAATCAAGGCGCCCCTGGTTATCAAAAGCCGACCGAGGCTTCCCATTTTATCAAGACCTACGGGGCTGATATCGTGCGGCTCTGGGCGGCGAGCGTTCAATTCACGGATGAAGTTCCTTTCTCGGAAGAAATTTTTGCCCGTGTGACCGACTCGTATCGTCGGATTCGTAATACGCTACGGATTTTGCTGGGAAATATCCACGGATTTCCTGCTTCGCAGGAGTTGAAGTTGAAAGTTGAAGTTGAAGTAAAAGAAAACTTACCGGAATCGAACGCTTCAACTTCAACTAATAACTTAAACTGTCGCGAAGCGACTATCGACGCCTGGATTTTAGAACGCCTCCAACAGCTCGTGAATACTTGCCGTAAGGCTTACGAAGAGCTAGCGTTTCAAAAAGTTTATCATGCGATCAATCAGTTTTGTACGGTGGACTTGAGTAGTCACTACGTTGATGTCACCAAGGATCGTCTTTATTGCGATGCAGCAACCAGTCCAAGGCGTTGTGCAACACAGGCAACGATGGCTCGCATTTTTGAAACACTTACAAAGTTGCTGGCGCCGATTTTAGTTTTCACAACCGAAGAGGCTTGGAGCTACTACCGTCCGAATAGTTCTATTCACTTGGAATTGCTTCCGGAGGCTTGTGAACTTGATACAGTCTTGCTCCAGCGCTATGAAAAACTTTTAGAATTGCGTGGGCAAATTGCGCAAGCTTTGGAAAAGGCGCAGCGTGATAGCGTGATTGCTAATCCGTTGGAAGCTTTTGTCATGGTGACAACAAAAGATGCTGAAATTTTAAAAGCAGCAGCTACTCCGCAAGCATTGGCAGAGATTGAAGAATTTTTTATCCTCAGTCATTTACTTATTGAAGAGGGTGAAGAAAAAATCACAATCGCTTTGGAAGCTGCTGAAAAGTGTGAACGCTGCTGGCGCCACCGCGCTGATGTCGGCTCGCATGCAGAGCACCCAACCT
>VHCR01000172.1 GCA_016871655.1 Verrucomicrobiota bacterium | reverse complement strand
CCTCTAATAAGAGACAGAAGTACTGAAATCAAAAAGACCTGAGGAAACCAATTTACAGACGAATTGTTGCACTACCATATCATATCCGACAGCAACCCAAGTTTGCTGATAGGAAGCAAATTGAAACACGCTGATAATAGGGAGCTGTGGATCATTTAAGAGCAGACCTTGGAAGTCACCTTCTTGTAAGTTCGTGGAATCGTGATAAGAGTAAGGAGTTCCAACCGTCATGCCATCATTGACTAGGAAAGTTTTATTTTGGTAGAGCAACAATTGATTTCTCATTATCGAATAAGGAAGTGTATAACCCCAATTTTTTCCATCGGGAGAAGTGAGGGAGCCGAGGATAGGAACATCATGGAAGAGCAAAAATCCATAAAGTGTTGTTTGATCAGGAGGGAGAGCGATACAAAGCTGAAATTCATTGTCGATGGGAGTGCCTGGAGGAGCAATGTTGCTATAAACAACTTTTCGTGAGACGCCGCTTGGAGGAGTCGTTTCAGTCCAATGAGCGCCATCGGTTGTTATTGCAATCGCGCCATCTTTTCCTGTCATGACGCCCATTTGGTCAGAAAAAGCAGCGTTGTCGTAATGTCCCTTTCCAGGTTTCAGATCTTGAGTCCACACTTTGTCTGGAGACCAGGTTCTGCCATTATCTCCAGAGATTAGGATCACAGGATTTCCGCTGCTACGATCTGTTCCCATTGCTACAAAATGCCCAAGACCATATTCAAGATTTGTGACATCCGTATTAACAAAGGGTGATGTCACATTTTTTTGCCATCCTAATTGAAGGTTGCTGTGATCTAGGAGATGAAAATAAAAAATGTTATTGGCATCGCTTGCAACTGCTACGAAGTCGGGACTCTTAGCATCAGTGGAGGCTGCGATCGCAAGGGGGTTTGCTGGGAGACTAGTTTGAAGCATCTGCCATCCCATGGAGGTAACGTGATTGGTTTGCAGCGCGAGGCCAAAGCTACTCACTGTTGATGTGAGGAAGAAAGCGGCAATGATAGCAATGAGGAAGTGGCGAGAGCAGATATGTTTTTTCATAAGTATTGGCTTCTTCTCTAAAAAGGGTCTTTGATTTGAAATTTTTATTTTGGAGAAGAGAAATTTGATCAACAGATAAAAATTTTTGAGCGTATTGCTCTCAGGGGTGTCAAAGATAGTATGAAAATAGCGATTTATTGTTTCTTTTGCAAAGTATTCATCGTTTCTGTTTTTTTATTAAGCGGAATTTCTTTATTTGCCCAAGAGAGTTCTGACACTCAGGTGGCAATTGAAAAAAATAGCACGCAAGATCCACCAGCCACCACTATAACAGATGAAGAATTTAAAAAGCATGCAGGGGAAACAATCTATTTAAATTTTTCTCACGTTGGAGATGCTGTTGTCAAAGATCTAGTCATAGGTAAGCCGCCTCAGCCGGGAACACCCGCTTTTATTGCAGATGATGTGAGCAGAGTTGTTACGTATACCTACGCAACTCAAGCACAAATTGATCGGGCGAATGCAGCTCAATATGGACTTTTTTCATTTGCTGCACTCATTGGTCCTAACTTTAACGCGGAGAAATTGCCGCAGACAGCCGCCTTCTTCAATCAAGTTAATGCTGATTTGACATTGGCTAATGATTCCGCAAAAAAAACTTTTCGTCGGCATCATCCTTTGAGAGATGGTGGTTTTTCCTATCCTAGCGATCATGCTGCGAATATGTTTTTTTATGCACGCCTATTGACAGAAATTTATCCATCACAAGCGAAACAATTCTACCAGTATGCTAAGGAGCTTTCTCAAGATCGTGTGATTTTAGGAGGGCACTATCCTGCAGATGTTGTGGCAGGAGAGGCTTATGGATTCTACTTGGCAAAGGAATTTTTTAATAACGCTTCCTTTCAGCAAAAATGGAATGAAGCTAAAGCAGAAATTGTGGCCTTGATTCCTTCAGTCTCAAAAGGTGATTAGCAGTGAGAGGGTGTCTTGAATCTAAAAACGTGAATGAAAACAAAAAATTTTACGCAATATATAGTGTGTTAAAATGTTCGTCCTAATGCCTCACTAACCGTTCAGGTTAGCCACGGCCTTATTACAACCATTTTTAAATCAAACTCCTTACGCAACCTTTCTCATTTTTATTCACGTTTTTAGGTTGAAAATACTCGACGAAGACGAGTATCACAACGACGCCGTAATGTGCGATTTTAGCTTTTTCAAGACACCCTCTGAAACCGCAGCTTGATTGTATACCCATGACGTTTGAATTTTAGGAATTTCTACTTGTTATTTTTAGCGCTAGCAGGGTTGTCATCGCTACTGTTACCTCGGTAGCAGCACGCTCTGACGCCTTGCTAGCCCCAAAAATTCCTGCGTATAATTTTCCTAAAATTCAAACGTCATGGGTATAGAAGGCGATCATGAATATGTCGGATTTTATTTTTTCAAAAACGACAAATCTATTTTATCTAAAGAATCAGTGGGGACTTGGCGTAGGTCTGTTGAATTATTCACGCGTGCATAAACTTTGGAACCTGGAGCGTTCATAGGCGTGCCAAACCAAACTTCAGAAACAACATAGTCACCGGCATCATGATCCGGTGTGTTTTCAGAGAGATGAGCCGTAAAGCGGATGCTCGCGATAGCGTCCGTGAGAGAATTGAGGCCGAAGTCGTTCAGAATTTTTGGTGTTGCAGATTCGAACCCAAGCACATCAATTTGTTCCAATCTATCAACAAATCGTTGAACATCGCTTCCCAAAATGAAAGCTGTATTATTTCCTTCAGTGACCCAAGCATCACCGCCTCCCAGTTGATGTCTTAGCGAGATGGTGACTTCCTTTTTAGTAATCGTAATTTTATCAACGGTATCAAGATTAACAGAAAAAAGCTCATGATCCCTCAAAAGATCAGGAGCAACCATAAAACCTTTTTCAAAAGCAGCTGAGATTTTAAAGATAGCTTGCCGTGCTGAAGAACGCACATAAATTGAGGGGATTGCAAAAGCATCTTTGTCAGTCGAGGCACCGCCAAGCCAGAGATGAATAGGAACATCACTCTGGTTTTGAAACAAGGTGATTTCAGCGCGCGGTTGATCCAATCCATAACGAGCAAGATTGCTCTCATCCTCCGCCACGCGTGCGATGATGGGCGCTTGGAGAAGAGGTGTAATCCAGTCTTTCAAAGCACGCTCACTGACTGTTGAGTCCATCGGCTGTGACATGCGCCAATGATCATCATTAAAAAACAGAATGAGGTCTCCTAACTCTTGATGGACTTGGATCACTTTGAGTTGATCAAAAGACAAGCTGGTAAGCAGATGATCACGAAAGTCATCGTGTGGCCGAAAAGCTTGATCAGCTAAAGCAGAGGGGATGATTACGACGCTCCGCTTATCGTTAACTCTAGCGAAAAGTGATTTTTCTCCAGCTACTTCATGGCCAAAATAGATGACCTGATCCTGCATCCCTTGTTGACGAAAGGTGATGGAACGATGAGGTGCTTGTAATCCCAGTTCAGCAAGGCTCAACTTGTTTTTCAATTCCTTAGCGTGAAGGCGATCAAAAGGCTTCAGCGTTGAAGCTAAAGCGAGAAGACGAGTGACTTGTTCATCGTCCGCACGATCTACAGGAGTCGTTGAAAGGTTCCAGCCATGAGATTGATGTTTAATAGAAAACTCATTATTTCCATCGGTGATGATGATGTCCGTGACTTTGGTAGGATCAATTTGGAGTAAATGTGTGTCAGCTGTTTCCTTGAAAGATCTTTCAAAAAAGCGCAGCCACACAAAAAGAGCTAAGACAACGCAGAAGAGGGCGAGAAGGCTTTTGAGTTTCATGGTTAAGCTTTGAAAGTTACCGCTCTAAAAATTTGGGAACAACTGAATGAATAGGGAAGAGGCTGTAGACTGTAGGCTGTAGGAAAGGCAACGCTTCGCACCTATT
>VHCR01000171.1 GCA_016871655.1 Verrucomicrobiota bacterium | reverse complement strand
TGTGATGCTCGCCTTCGTCGAGTATTACTTATACACTCCTCGGCTCTGCTTCTCGCTCCTTGTACTGCATCAATTTTATCTATTTTCAAGACACCCTCTATAATGCAGTGCCATTTTCCCCCCTATGAAAATGACAAAAAATATTTATTTATCAACCATCTGTATCCTGATCCTCCAAGTTTCCGTAGGATTTTCTATGAATCCTATGGAACTTTCAAAAAAGAATACGGAGCCTTTTTCTGAACAAAAAGCCATCGAAGCAAGGCAGCGGAGTAAGAGTGAAGATAGGGATGCCTCTGTAGAAGGCAATGCATCAGGGTGTCAAGAGAGAGGGGCTCTATCTCCAGGAATAGCTCCAATAGATTCTACGATGGCACAAAACTTTTCTTGTCAGGATGGAAAACCCTCCCCTACAACAGAGGAAAAACAAACCATCGTACTTTCTGAAATGGAAATGGATTCAACAACACTCAATAATAATGTCATACCACCGGAGGCTCAGAGCGGCACGGTTCCTCCAAATGAGGTTGGTCAAAATTCTATTGAAGAATCTCAAGGATCATTTGATAGCGTCTCTGTAGAAAAAACTTCGACAGAACACAACATTCCACCTCCCCCAGCCGCTCAAGAACAGGTCAAGTGGTTAAAAGAAAGCGGACTTAATAAGGGCTATCCTTCCGATATTTTTAAAAACATTTTCAAACAGTCTTATCTTAAAAGCCTTGATCATGCACAAACAGAACTCTGTAAAAAATTTTTTGAAGCCTGCAAAAAGCATCCTGACACTAGAGCTTTATATCCAAAAGGCACTTTCTCCAAAGCATGGGACAACTTACTTCCATGGGAACAGCAGGAATTAGAAACAATTTTTTTCCAATCTGAAAATTTTCTTAACAGTTCCAAAAATAAAACTTCTCCGGAACTATCACACCTCCATGTTGCTCTGAAAATCTTACAAGCAGGGTCTGCTTATGAAAATCAAGCCTTAGAAAAGCTTGAAAAAATTTATGCGCTCTCTCAGCAAAAAACTAATCTGAAAGCAGCAGAATCAGCAACCGAACAGAAGACCACTGTTCCAGATTTAGAAAATCTACTTACAAAAAATATTCCTGATGTTATTTCAAAGTTAGGAATTAATCGAGATATCGAACATTATGAAAAAACTGTAGAAACTGTTGTAGAGTTGATCCAAGAGCATCAAGAGTTAGATCAATTAGAGATAGAAGCGCTAGCTGAGCCTATTGAAGGAGCTACTAGTGAAAGCAAATTATTACGCCAATCAACAATCACCCAAGTCTATGAAGCAAAAGAGGAATTTGAAAAAGCAAAAATAGCTTTTGTTCTCATGGCTCAAAGAGATCAGACACCCAAGTTACCAACTTCTTTAGAAAAAATATCTCTTCAAAAACTCAGCGCCGAAGAGCAAGAGATTATCAATAAAACAGCAGCATTGTTTAAAAAAAATAAAGAAGAGCTTTCTCCAAGGGAATTATATTGTTACGCTATGCTATTGAGAGCTCAAGGACTATCGAAGAAAGCTGAGGCACTTGGCTCGCACTACCAATATCAAAAGAAGGAATGTTTAGAACGAGGAGAAACTAAGACCGCAGAAAATTTCGATACTGCTGCTCATGATGTCAGGAATGCGAGGTTTGATTACTCTAGGAGTGTAGAGAAATATGCAACTCCCATCTTCCCACATTTTATACCAGCTGACATTCATGAACGGTATGCGCGTTACTATTTGATCAGAGCAAAAGAAATAACGACAGGCACAACAGGCAAAACGGTAAGTGCAGAAATTCTTGAACAGGTAAAAAATTTAACTGGCTCTATCGATTGCCATTTTCAGATTCAATTCGATTTACCTTACAGAGGAAAGGCACGGGCTGTAAGGTATAGAATTTGACGGAACTTAACAGCTTGCTTAGCCTTACTAACAAAAGGGGTACTAACAAATGGAAACACCCCCAAAGCGCAAGGTTTAATATCTGCAACTACCTCCTACCAACGGGCCAATACCTGCCATGAATGCGCAACCTCACTTGAAGATTACAGAAAAGAAATAGAAGAACCCCTGACAAAAACTGCAAAACATTTAGAAACGATACCCTCTCCACTTCTTATATCAAAAGCTCAAAAACTAGCATGGGGTCTACCTCTAAATTTAGCGGGTCTAAGTCTAAAAGATACAACTCTAGCAGAAATAGCTCAGCGCGAATTAAAAAACGAGTTAGAAAAGGCAGCTGAGACTGTTGATACCTATTTTAGTCCTAACCTATCTAAAAAAAGAGAAGAACTCAGAAGCTTTCTTATAGAAACAGTAAAAAAAATACCCTTATTATACAGAGATCGAGTTAAAGAGCTGGAACAAGAAAGAGATGATCTTTTAAACAAAGCTAAGCTTCAGCTCATAGAAGCAGTTAGCGGTCAAGAGAGACTTGAGCGCTATCTTGAAGAAATCAATCAAGCCCCCTGGAAAGATGTTGCAAGCGATGAGGAAAATGATGAAAAATAGCTCATGCTTACCCATTCAAAAGGCTTGATTTTCTTTGTCACCGGCAGTGATAATGCCGAAGTTCGCCGGAAGGCTCAGGAACTAGCCATCGAGCTCGCGCCTGGTGAGGACGCTTTTGGGATGGAAGTCATCGAGGCTCCAGGAGAAACGGTAGAGCATTCCGTTAACGCGATTAAGGAAACGATTCAAAGTTTGCAAACGTTTCCTTTTTTAGGAGAAGGAAAATTAGTCTGGCTCAAAGGTGCAACCTTTTTAAAAGATAGCCCAGCAGGACGCTCTGAAGCAACGCAAGAGGCGCTCGAAAAATTGTTGAAAGTCTTGAAATCCGAGTTGCCAGAAGGAACTCGTTTTCTCATGAGTGCGCCAGAACCTGACAAGCGTCGCAGCTTTTATAAAAGTTTCTCAGCGCTTGCAGCGATGACGATTTGCGACAAGCCTGATTTTGGATTTAATGCAACGGAGCATGATGTCATTGCCTGGGTGACAACAAGAGCAAGAGAGCGTGGTGTTCGCCTAGATCCCGAAGCTGCTGAAGTCTTGGCCGCACGCGTAGGGGCTCATTCGGGTCAGATGGAATCTGAATTAGCAAAGCTCATCACCGCTGCAGGAGAAGGAGCTATCATTCATGAAAAGATGGTCCGTGATCTAGTCCCCCAAACGCGCACAGGTGGAATTTTTGATCTCAGCAATGCCATTGCCAAACATGATCTTCCCCTTTCGATCTCAACGCTCAAGCAATTACTACATCAAGGAGAGAGTGCTATTGGCATTTTACTTGCTGCCATTGTTCCGACCGTTCGCAATCTCCTTCTCGCAAAAAGTCTCCTCACGACACATCGTTTGAAGGCTCCCGAAAAGCCACAATTTTTTACCTCCGCTCTTCAAAAACTTCCAGCGTCAGAAACAGCGCATCTCCCTCGTAAAAAAGATGGATCGTTGAATGCTTATGGGTTGGGTATCTCAGCCGTAAATGCTAGCAAATTTGAGGAGTTGCAACTCGCAAAAGGATTTTTAGCCTGTCGCGACACCAATCAGCAACTGCTCCGCACCCAAGGCGGAGAAGAAATGCTACTTACACAGTTGGTGGTGAGACTGGTGGCGCCTAATTTGCACTAGAAAGCTTCATCACAGAAGGTCGGCAATATTCCATACCAGAGACAACAGAAGCTTGGATAGGGCCTTCGTGAAACGAAATATCATCCTAAAAACGTGAATGAAAAAGAAGTGAAAAAGTTAGAAGTAATTTCACTCTTGTCCAAAATAAGGATTTGAGAAGTTAGAAAAATTGAACAGAAGCCTCCGATGTAGGAGAATAGTTGAGTTACAAAATCAATCAACTCACCACAAGGAGGCATTCTGTCATGGAAAATACTATCAGTGTTTTTAGTCAATTGTTGAGACTTTTTTCTCGAGCAGATTTTCAAAGAG
>VHCR01000170.1 GCA_016871655.1 Verrucomicrobiota bacterium | reverse complement strand
TGCTAGTCGCGCCAGCAGTAGGGTTATGCAAGAACTCCAATGAGTTTTACCTTCAATCACAATTGACTTTTGTCTAGCCTAAGAGAATGAACCACTCGCTACCCCATCATCAAAAAAAGATCAGCCTTTACGATCCGGCTCACGAGCATGATGCGTGTGGCGTCGGCATCGTAGCTCAAATTGATGGGACTCGATCAAATCGTATTTTGAAAGCGGGACTTCATTCCCTCTGCGGCCTGATGCATCGGGGCGCTCTTGATGCCGACTCGTGCACAGGAGATGGCGCTGGCATCACAACACAAATTCCCCACAAGCTTTTTAGAAAAAGCATTGCCTCACTCGGTCATCAACTTTATCAAGACACTGACCTTGGCGTTGGGATGATGTTCCTTCCACACCAAAACCTCTATGCCCAAGCACGTGCCAAAGCCATCACCGAGGAAGTCGTGAAAAAACGTGGGCTTTTTCTTTTTGGGTGGCGCCCTGTTCCTATCTTACCTCACGTACTAGGAAGCAAAGCCTTTTCAACGATTCCCACAATAGAACAAGTTCTCATGGGCCGTCCTGCAGGAATGAGTGACGATGACTTTGAGCGCCGCCTGTTTTTAGCTCGTAACGAAATTGAAGATCGCGTAGCAGCAGATAAGATTGTTGATTTTTACATCTGCTCCTTCTCCCATCGCACGCTTGTCTACAAGGGACTGCTGGTTGCGGCTTCACTGGAAAAATTTTATCCCGACCTCGCCGATCCTGATTTCGAAACGGCACTCTGCGTCTATCATCAACGTTACAGCACGAACACCTTTCCCACATGGCCGCTCGCACATCCCTTCCGAATGCTTTCGCACAATGGAGAAATCAATACCGTTCGTGGCAATCGAAATTGGACCAAAGCGCGCGAGGCTGAGATTAAGGCCGACTTTTGGGGAAATGACGTCGACTTTTTAAAACCGATCATTCAATCAGGCGGTTCTGACTCGGCGAGCCTCGATAACGTTTTAGAAATTCTTACGATGTCGGGACGTTCGCTCCTGGAAGCGATGACGCTCTTGGTGCCTCCAGCATGGCGGACTGATAAATCAATTTCTCCTGCACTCGCTCGCTTTTATGAATATCAAACCTGCCTCTGCGAGCCTTGGGATGGGCCTGCAGCACTGGTTTTCACCGATGGTCTTGTTGCAGGTGCCTCACTCGATCGCAATGGTCTTCGCCCTGCACGTTATGAAATCACCACCGATGGAATTTTTTCTCTCGGCTCTGAAATGGGAATTAGCAACCTTGATCAAAAAACCATCATCGAAAAAGGTCGCCTTGGTCCCGGCGAAACGATCGCTATTGATTTAGTTGAAGGAAAACTTTTACGCAATGCTGCCATCAAACAACAACTCGCCACCGAGCGTGATTATGAAAAAATGGTTGCAGAACATCTTGTTAAAATTCCACCGATTGAGCCTCATGAAATTCAAGAGCCTCTCTCAACATTTTCTCTCCCACAACTCACGCAACAACAAATCACGTTTGGCTATTCGAGTGAAGAATTGGAAATGATTTTTAAACCAATGATTCGTGATGGAGCTGAAGCGGTCGGTTCGATGGGGGATGACACACCACTCGCTGTCCTCTCAACGCGCCCACGACTTCTCTTCACTTATTTCCAACAACTTTTTGCTCAAGTCACCAATCCTCCAATCGATCCGATTCGCGAGCGCTCGGTGATGTCGCTCTTCACCGCAATGGGATGGAAACGCAACCTTCTAGCAGCCACTCCGGAGCACGCTCAGCAGATCACGATCGATTCTCCGATTTTATTGACAGAAGAATTGGAGCGCTTAAAAAAATTTGGAGGCGTTCACAAATTTATCACTATTTCCACACTCTGGAAAAAAAGCGAAGATGCTCCAGGACTTCCTTTGGCCGTAGAAAAAATTTGCAAGCAAGCCGAAGAAGCCATTGATCAAGGAGCTCGATTACTCCTTCTCAGTGACATTGGAGTCGATGCGGATCATGTTGCTATCCCATCGCTCTTAGCTGTGAGCGCAGTACACCATCACCTGATACGTGTTGGAAAGCGGATGAAAGCGAGTTTGATTTCGCAAACCGGAGAAGCCCGCGATGTGCATCAGATGGCTTGCTTGATTGGATATGGCGCTAGTGCGATTCATCCTTACCTCGCGTTGGAAACAATTCATGCAATTTTATCAAAAGAAAAAGAAACAATCGCTTGGAGTGATGCACTTTTAAATTATAAAAAAGCTCTTTGCAACGGACTTTTGAAAATCATGTCGAAGATGGGAATCTCCGTCATTGGAAGCTATCGCGGCGCTCAGACGTTTGAAGCCATCGGCCTCTCCTCAAGCCTCGTAGAATCCTGCTTTACGGGCACTACTTCTCTCATCGAAGGAATCGGCTTTGAGGAAATTGCGCAAGAGAGTCTCTCACGTCACGCCCTTGCCTTCACTCCAACAACGGAGGAAGAAACGAACAATATCAAAATTGGAAAACTTCCCGATATCGGTTTCTACCGGTTCCGCCGCGTTGGTGAAATGCACGTTGTCACGCCGCCGGTTATTAAAAATTTTCACACCTTCATCCGAACGAACAAGCCTGAAGATTATCGCTCTTACGTTGATGCTGTCTTGACGAACAGACCTCATTCGCTACGCAATCTTCTCGCGTTTATTCCAAAAGCATCTGGTTCCGTTCCCCTCGAAGAAGTCGAACCGATCGAAGAAATTCGTCGTCGCTTTACTACAGCTGGCATGTCCCTTGGAGCGTTAAGCCCCGAGGCGCATGAAACCTTAGCCATCGCAATGAATCGCATTGGTGGCAAATCAAATTCTGGCGAGGGAGGAGAAGACCCCACTCGCTACAAGCGGCGCGAGAACGGCGACTGGGCGAATAGCACCATCAAACAAATTGCCTCTGCACGCTTTGGCGTGAGCGCCGCCTATTTGGCTAGTGCAAAAGAAATTGAAATTAAGATGGCTCAAGGAGCTAAGCCTGGAGAGGGAGGCCAGCTTCCTGGCATCAAGGTCAATCACTATATCGCAACCTTGCGCTACGCTGTTCCTGGTGTCACACTGATTTCGCCACCGCCTCATCACGACATCTACTCGATCGAGGATCTTGCCCAACTCATCTACGACCTGAAGCAGGTCAATCCACGTGCGCGCATCTGCGTAAAACTCGTTGCAGAAGCAGGCGTGGGAACGATCGCAGCAGGTGTTGCGAAGGCTCACGCCGATATTATTTTAATTAGCGGACACGAAGGAGGCACAGGAGCCTCACCACTCAGTTCGATTAAACACGCTGGAGGCCCTTGGGAGCTTGGTCTGGCAGAGGCCCATCAAGTTCTCTTGCTCAACCAACTTCGCAATCGCGTCACACTCCGAACTGATGGCGGGATGCGAACTGGCGAAGATATTGTCTACGCCACACTCCTCGGTGCGGAGGAATATAATTTTGGAACTGCAGCACTCATCGCCATGGGGTGCGTCTATGTACGCCAATGTCATTTGAACAACTGCCCTGTCGGCGTTGCAACACTCGATGACCGACTTCGTGGAAAATTCAAAGGAAAACCAGAAAACGTCGTCAACTATTTCAACGCTGTAGCCGAAGAGGTCCGTCAAATCATGGCGCAGCTTGGTTTTCGGACGATTGACGAAATGGTTGGACAGACATCTCACTTGCGTCAGCAAAAAATCGAAGGCCACTTCAAAGCTAATAGACTCGTGCTTGATCGACTTCTGCACGATGTCGTTGCTGGTGACTCAACAGCCGTGCGTTACGCTACGCGTGATCGGAATGACTCGGAAAGAGACCAACCACTCGATGATATCATTTTGCAGGAAGCCGAAGAAACGATTCGAGATGGAAGACCTATTCAATTGTCTTACAAAATTAATAACACTCATCGCGCCGTTGGCACCAAAGTTTCTGGTGCTATCGCCTTCCTTTACGGACAC
>VHCR01000169.1 GCA_016871655.1 Verrucomicrobiota bacterium | reverse complement strand
CTCGATGATGTAGTTCCGCCCTTCCCGGTCCAATTTGTATGGAAAAATTTTCCGCGTGGTTGATCGATACGCTCATAAGTATGAGCTCCAAAATAATCACGTTGAGCTTGGAGAAGATTAGCTGGTAGTGTCGCAGCACGATAGCTGTCGTAGAATGAAAGCGCGGTACTGAACGCTGGCACAGGAATGCCATGTTTTGCAGCAAGTGAAACAACGTGACGCCATCCTTTTTGAGCACGATCGATCTCTTTTCGAAAATAATCATCAAGGAGAAGATTGGTGAGCTTTGGATTTTTGTCAAAAGCCTCTTTAATTTTTCCTAAAAAGCGAGAGCGGATGATGCAACCACCACGCCACATGAGAGCAATCGCTCCGAGATTGAGATTCCATCCGTACTCGCGGCCTGCTGCGCAAAGGAGCATGTACCCTTGCGCGTAACTGATGATTTTAGAAGCGTAAAGGGCATCACGAATTTCTTTGATGAGAAGCTGACGCTTGTTGGCATTTTTTGCTTTGCGGATGAGCGGCTTCGGTCCTTTCAACTTTTTAGAAGCTTCAACGCGCTCTTCCTTCATCGACGAGATGCAGCGCGCAAAAACAGCTTCCGCAATCAATGTCGTTGGCATGCCAAGATCAAGCGAGTTTGTTACCGTCCATTTTCCAGTTCCTTTTTGTCCCGCTGCATCGAGAATTTTGGAAACAAGTGGCGCCCCATCTTGATCATTCATCGCCAAAATGTCGCGCGTGATTTCAATCAAATAACTGTCGAGGACCCCTTCATTCCAGACTGAAAAAATTTCATGCATCTCTTTTTCAGAAAGACCGAGTCCCGACTTCAAAAGATGAAAGGCTTCGCCAATGAGCTGCATGTCGCCATACTCAATTCCGTTGTGAACCATCTTTACGTAATGACCGGCACCCTCCTCACCAACCCAATCGCAACATGGAACGCCACCGTCAACTTTTGCGCAAACGGATTGAAAAATTTCTTTCACATGAGGCCATGCAGCCGGAGAACCTCCTGGCATCATGCTTGGGCCGTGACGCGCTCCCTCCTCACCGCCGGAGACACCGGTTCCGACGTAGAGCAGGCCTTTACTTTCTAAATAACGTTGACGCCGTGTCGTATCACCAAAAAGAGAATTGCCACCATCAATGATGATATCACCCGCTTCCAAATGAGGCACCAACTGTTCGATAAAATCATCGACCGGCTGCCCCGCTTTCACCAACATCATCACGCGCCGCGGACGTTTTAATTGCGCAATTAAATCTTGGATCGAGTGCGCCCCGAGCACCTTCGTCCCCTTCGCCTCATTCTCCAAAAAATGATCCACCTTCTCCGTAGTCCGATTATAAACCACCACGGTGTAACCGTGATCATTCATGTTAAGAACTAAGTTTTGTCCCATGACGGCAAGGCCAATGAGACCAATATCTCCAAGCGGTGATTTTTGTGAGGAGGTCATAAGAAGCTTTAACCTAAAAACGTGAATGAAAATGAGAAAGGTTGCGTAAGGAGTTTGATTTAAAAATGGTTGTAATAAGGCCGTGGCTAACCTGAACGGTTAGTGAAGCATTAGGACGAACATTTTGAAACAAACTATATTGCGTAAAATTTTTTATTTTCATTCACGTTTTTAGGTTTAAATAAATCCAAAAATAATTTGAACGTTTTGAAATGTGAAGCGTCTAATCTTACGAATAGTTTAATTTCATAGTTTACCTATTTAGCGAGTCACTGCGATCTGTTTTTTGGTTTTTTCAGGTCGACCAACAGTGGCTCGCTTTTTTTATGAATCCCAACTGAGAGAAGAACTCACGACAAACAAAATTGAAAGGAGTTTCAACGACATCAGCAGTAATCGCCTCAAGCTTGAAATGATCCATCATACGTGTGAAGACTAATTTTTCTACGTCTAATCCAATAACACGGCAACTCATGACGAACTGCAAGAGATGATGGCCTTGAAGGAGAACAACCCCCACCAAGCCGTAGGAAGTAAATTTGTCTGCCACTCGAAAGGCATAAAAAATTCCGTTGTTTTTAAAAAAATGAGCACACTCTTCAAAAGTCCATCGTTTGCCAGTGGTGTTAAATTGATTTGTTTTATTCAACAATTCAAAAGAACGCGCAAAATCAGAATGTTTTACGTCATTAATCTCAACAGTCTCGACCTGGAGTTGAAGCGATTCTAAAAATTCTTCTCGCGTTATAAAAATGCGCAGCTGGTCTCTACTGATTTGCGTTTGAACTAATTGAGTACGTTGAGATGATTCTTGTGAAATTTCTGGCACTTGTAGCTCTGGGGCCCAAAGCAAAATTCTTTTAATATGATAAAGATCCGCTCCAAGTGTTCTGATTTCAGGAAAGGCTTGCTGTACCTTTTCGCGCTCTACAGGATTGTCATCCATAAAAAGTGCATGTTGAGGCAAGAGATGAACTTCATTTAAAATTTCCTGAATATTTTCACGTTTATCTTTTCTATTAATTTTTTTCGAAACAAAATCTTCAGGCTTTAAATAAGTTTGAAAAATAGTCGGCCATTCTTTGAGGATAAGCTCTTCATCGTTGTTGCTAGCAATAGCAAGTAGGATGCCCCTTTTTTTTAGAAAAAGAAGGGCTTCAATGACCCCTAGCGGCCATCCTTCTAGTCCAAGATCCTGTATTCCCTCTTCAGCAAAAACTCCTCTCCAGAGCGTGTCATCAAGATCACAAATGACGATTTTAATAGGGTCTTGCTGTTGCAAAGTTTTATATTGAGAAACTATTTCATGCCATATGGCTTCTATAAATGCACCCGTTTTCATTGTATATTCCTGAGTATATTTTTTAGGAGGGTGCAATCGATTTTGATCGTGTTCAAAATCAAAACTACTTCCTATGGCACCATGGCTGGCAATATGAATGATGTCATCCTGAATATAACTACGACCCAATGATGCCGCTATTTCATTGACATTGATAAAGTGAACATTTGATTTTTTATGAACTAACTCAGAGAGTCTTTTATTTAACTGCTCCACATAATAGACAATGTTTCTTAAATCGTAAGCTGGAAGGAATCGCCCCATTAAATTTTGTTGAGGAGAGAGAAAGTTGGTAACAAAAGTGGTAAGATGATGCTCTGTATTGTACCGAAGAACGTAATCAAAAAATAATTCAAGAAGCCTGACTGATTCTTCAAAAGCGCGCTCGTGCCCTTCGATGTCATGATAATCTAAGCGCAAATAGGAACTCTCATTCATAATAGCCCGAAGCGGTATCTGCACTATTTGAAATGAGTACCTGTCAATGGCTTTTGGAGGAGAGGCAGGGAGCGGAGCAATATGATTGGCTAGAATATGATCAATGACGTAACGCTTGGGACATCGCATTGTAAACGCATTGGAAAAACAAGCACCAATGAGAAGTACATTTTTAATGGGCGCTTCTTTTTTACTAAGATCAATAGGAGCTCTGTGATAGCGCTCATTGCGAACCTCCTTGGAATCAACATTCATATTTCAAACTATATCGATCTTCATCATCTAAGATTTTTGTGATGCTTTTAAAAATAATTTGAACGTTTTGAAATGTGAAGCGTCTAATCCTATGAGTTTATTTTATTTCATAGTTTAAATACCTTCGACGAATGAATATTAGGACTTTTATGCGCTGGAGCTGTTGTTTCTAGCAAGGCGCCTCCCGAGTGCAGCGCTATGTAAAACATAACGCCAGCGAGGGCAACGCAGCTAGAGACGACAGAAACAAGCAGAAAAGTTCTAAGATAAATTCGTCAAAGGTATAACTCTTGGCGAGTCACTGCGATCTGTTTTTTGGTTTTTTCAGGTCGACCAACAGTGGCTCGCTTTTTTTTGAGGGAAAATTGATTTTCGAACAGAGCTCACTTAAGAGACACCTTAGCGAGTAAAGTAGCAGGAGGTCAGGGGGTCAGTGTTCAATTTTCAATTTTTGCATAGTTAATTAAATCT
>VHCR01000168.1 GCA_016871655.1 Verrucomicrobiota bacterium | reverse complement strand
ATTTGTCGTTGAAGAAAAGCTTTTTTCCATGGTTTTTGTCAAAAAGCGTGATTAAGGGACTCTAACCGCTAGGCAATGGTGAAGAGATCGATCAAGGGAGAAGTGTTCCGTTGAGCGGAGCGCGATACTGAAACCTTGATGCTCCACAAAGCCGCGTTCTGAAAGTTGCTCAGAGAGTCCATGAAAAGACTCCAAGTTTTTGACGAGGAGTTGATCTTGCGCAAGAATGATAGGATGGCTTCCAGGGATTGCAAGAACTGAAACGGGAATAAGATGGTGAACGAGCTCATTTAGTTTTTGTGCAGTAGGTGCCAAAATTTCAGCAGCAGCATGACGCACTTCCAATTGGATCATGCGCGCGCGAGCTTCAGGGCCAACTGATTCTAGAGCGTGGCTGATCGCGTCAAGTAATGTGTGACGAACTTCGGAAAGTTCCGTCAGCTCTTGAAGTTTTTGGAGTGCGTCTGTTTGGTGAATGGCTTTCGCGAGCGAAGAAATTTCTTTGAGATAAGCATTTTTTTGAGATTCAGGAACAAAGTACA
This sequence comes from Verrucomicrobiota bacterium, assembly GCA_016871655.1. GTDB lineage: Bacteria > Verrucomicrobiota > Verrucomicrobiia > Chthoniobacterales > UBA6821 > CAIWMF01. Next base: position 3,448 of record VHCR01000168.1, on the reverse strand, counting down.
TCACGACAAGCCGTACAGGCTCTTCATCAGGAGCTCCGTAGGCGATGCCATGAGGGCTCCATCCTACCGAGCAGAGCAATTCGGAATCACGCAACGTGGTGGCATGCGGACATGCCCATCCTTTTCCAATGCCAGTGTTGTGTAGATTCTCACGAGCAATGACTTTTTCTGTGACTTGATCTTCGACTTGAACTTCAGGAATAGCCTCGATGAGAGCAGCAAGAAATTCTAGCGCATCAGTTTTGTCATTGTCAGGAAGTTCAACGAGACGTCCTTCTTGAAGTGCAGTGAGGAGAGCTTTCATGAAAATAGGCTGTAGGCTGTAGGCTGTAGGCTGTAGGACATAGATTGTAGATCAGATTATTTAAGAAAATTTTATTTTTAAAGAGGGCGTAAAAAAAAGAAGAGTGGAAGTTTTCTTTTAAAAGAGTTTTACATACTACCATCTATTATCAACGGCGGAATTTTAAAATGAAATATTCTAACTAAAATTCCTACAGCCTATAGCCTGCAGCCTATAGCCTGCTTTCAATCGATTCCGAAGCGCTTCATACACCAAACATTAACCTTATGCGTGATTGTAGCGTAGCAGAGCAAGAAGCCAGCGACCCAAGACCAGTAAATACCAGGGAGCGGGACCATTTCGAAATAAGACCCAAGTGGTGTGTAAGGAATCACACCACCAACAATCATAATGAGAAACGTCATAGCTAAGAGGAACGGACTGGCGATGCTTTGGAAGAAGGGAATCTTGGCAGTGCGGATGATATGAACGATGAGCGTTTGCGTGAGGATCGATTCGACAAACCATCCGGTGTGGAAAAGTTTTTCGTAATAAGTTTTCATTTCAGGGCTTGTTCCTGCATTTGAAAAAAGATGACAGTGGAAAAAATAGAGCATCAAAAAGAACGTTGTGTAATCAAAAATAGAGCTTAGTGGTCCAATGAAAATCATGTAGCGGCCAATGTTGCCGATATTCCATTGACGTGGCTTTTGCAAATATTCTGTATCGACATGATCGGAAGGAATTCCAATTTGAGAAATGTCATAGAGAAGATTATTGACGAGAACTTGAATTGGAGCCATTGGCAGAAACGGTAAGAAGCAAGCGCCCCCGAGCACGCTGAACATATTTCCAAAGTTAGAACTCGCTCCCATGCGAATATACTTGATGATATTTCCAAAAACCTTACGCCCCTCGATGATTCCATCTTCCAAAACCATGAGGCTTTTCTCGAGAAGAATGATGTCAGCTGATTCTTTAGCAATGTCGACGGCAGTGTCAACCGAGATGCCGACATCGGCAACGCGCATCGAGAGAGCATCGTTGATACCGTCTCCCATGTAGCCCACAACGTGGCCTCGCTCTTGCAGCGCTACAATGAGGCGTTCTTTTTGTGCCGGAGAGAGGCGAGCAAAGACATTATGTTTTTCTGCGAAATCTCCAATCTCTTGTTCCGTGAGCGATAGTAGTTGATCGCCAGTCACCACTTCGTTGGTATCGATGCCGACATCTTTACAAATTTTGCGTGTCACAAGGGCATTATCGCCTGTCAGAATCTTCGTTTCAACGCCATAGGTTTTTAATGACGCGATTGCTTTCAGCGCTGATTCCTTTGGTGGATCGAGGAAAGCAATATAGCCTAACAAAATTAATTCACTTTCATCAGCAATCGAAAACGTTGTTTTATCTCGCGGAAATTCCCGGTAAGCAATACCGAGAACACGATAACCATCGCAGCTTAATTTTTCATATTCCTCGAGCAGATCATTTTTGATGAGGTCAATCATCATATAAACTTCATCGTCGACTTGGTAGTGCGTGCAAGCTTTGTAGATGTCTTCAACGGCTCCTTTGCAGACCAAGACGTGGTCACCCTCGTAATCGACAACGACCGACATCCGCTTACGTTGAAAATCAAAAGGAATTTCATCGACCTTGCGACAGCCTCGGTCAACATCGAGATCGGTGTGCGAGAGAACAGATGCATCTAATAAATTGCGCAAGCCTGTTTGATAGTAACTATTCATGTAGGCGTAGCGGAGCACGTCTTCGCTTGGACGATTGGTGACATCGACATGCTTTTCCAAAAAGACGCGGTCTTGAGTGAGTGTGCCTGTTTTATCCGTGCACAAAATATTGATCGCCCCAAAATTTTGAATTGCGTTGAGGCGTTTCACGATAACTTTTTTACGAGACATCGCAATCGCTCCTTTGGAAAGATTGACGACGACAATCATTGGAAGCATTTCCGGCGTGAGGCCCACAGCGACGGAGAGGCCGAAGAGCAATGCTTCTCCCCAGCTGTGATCTTTGATCCCAACAATCAAGAAAACAATGCTGACCATCACCACCATGAAGCGAATCATAAGCCAGGTAAATCCTGCAATGCCGCGATCAAAACTCGTGAGGACAGGAGCCCCTGCTAATTTTTGTGCGATCGCTCCAAAGTGAGTGTTGATGCCAGTGTTGACCACGAGCCCCTTCGCGCTGCCGCTTTCAACGTTGCTTCCTTGAAAGACAGCGTTAGGAAGTTCGATGATCGTTCGCTTTTTGTTATCAGTAGGACTCCCCGCGTCAGCAAATTTTTCTACGGGCATGGATTCTCCCGTGAGTGAAGATTGACTCACAAAAAAATCTTTGGAGGAAATCAATCTGATATCTGCAGGAATGAGCGACCCAGCTTGCAATGAGACGATGTCACCAGGGACGATTTGCGACATCGGAATTTCCACTTCTTTTCCATCTCGCAGGACATGACAATTCGTTTGCACCATGGCGCGCAATTTTTCTACAGCCTTACTCGAGCGATGTTCTTGGCAGTAAGAAAAGCCAACACTCAAGATAACCATGAAACCAACAATCGTCGCGGACTGAGGATCTCCCATTAAAATTGAGGCCACACAAATCACCAAGAGCTGAATGACAAGGGGATTTTTACAGCGAATCAGGATTTCTTTCAAAAATCCTTGGTGTTTTTTTTTGCCGAGATCATTCTCCCCCCACGTGATGAGATGTTCTTCCGCTTGAGCCGAGCTGAGACCATGCTCCGAGCTGCTGAGGGCTTCTAGAGCTTTATCTGGAGAGAGGGAGCAAACATCTAAAAATTTTTGTTCCTGCTCAGAAAGCTTCTCCACAGCGTTAAAACTTTTGCTTCTTGTAAAAGTTGGAACAGTTTTTTTAAAAGAAGAGAAGATGGTCGCCATCTTAAAAACCTAACTTGAAAAGAGGAACGGGTAAAGAATAGAGCTGCTTGTAAAAAAAATAATTATACATTTTTTAATACCATCTCCATTAAATAACTGGATTATAGGACGCAGAAATTGGTAGTGCAACAATTCGTCTGTAAATTGGTTTCCTCAGGTCTTTTTGATTTCAGTACTTCTGTCTCTTATTAGAGGTGGAGTTGTCAGATAACTGGAGGTAGGCATGAAGCCTTACGAGCAC
>VHCR01000167.1 GCA_016871655.1 Verrucomicrobiota bacterium | reverse complement strand
AATAGATAAAATTGATGCAGTACAAGGAGCGAGAAGCAGAGCCGAGGAGTGTATAAGTAATACTCGACGAAGGCGAGCATCACAGCGACGCAGTAATGCGCGATTTTAGCTTTTTCAAGACACCCTCTAATACACTATACTTTTCACAAATAATTGTTAGAAATGTTATGCGCAGGAGTTTTTTTCTCTGGCAAGGCGAAAGAGCGCAGCGCTATGTCTCATAACGTAAGCTGTGACAACGAAGCTCAGCACAAAAAGAGCTAGTCAGATAGTTCAGTTATTTAATGGAGATGTTATAAGATTCTCTTCTTCTCCTACAATACTACGGCATCCTGTTTGCGTTATCGACAGTCCTGCGGAGTTTCCGGACCCGAAGAGATAAGACGATAATCTGAAAAAGACGATCCTGTTACAGAAAGCGATTCAAGCTGTTTTTGACAGATGGTTACGTTTTTATCTGTTAAAAAATTTTGGAATTGCTCCTTCAATTGAGGAACGTTAACTAAGTTGACACGATCTTCTAGCTCCAGGCACCGATCATGAGAAAAAACCTGGTTCCATAGCAGTAAGATATTTTTATCACTTTTCTGCGCTCTCTTGCTGGCATAATTTAAATAAGCCCGATTTACAGTTTTTGTTTTATTATGCAAAGGGTATAGCTGTTTCTCTTGAGGTTCGTATTTTTGAATTTGCTCCTCAATCGCTTTTAAGTCGATTAACTTAGCATTCACATCTTCCAAAGCTATCGCGACCGCTGAGGGTGCTGAAACCCAACTCCCTTCGTCCGCTTGAGCACGCTCTTCAAGAAGCGTTTGATAGTTTTCGATCATTTCAATGGCCTCTACTGTTTTTCGATTAGATTCCTTTCGCAATTCTGCCGCTCGTACTTTCAGCGCTTCTTTTCCTGCTTCTTGAAAAATATTGCGCCTATAATATAGAGAAGCAACTCGATACCTTAACAGGATTGTTTCAATCGAAGCATCCATTGCAGCTGTACGCCAAGGAATCCAGAGTTCATGTTCGTTAGGAAATATTTCTTGAATTTTAAGGGCTGTTTCTATGAGTCCCTGTGCGTAAGCATCGTGGTCATTACACATCGTTTGTAACCGGTCGAGCACCTCAACGTTGACTTCTCCTTTTTGCATTAAAAATGCCCGGATGTTTTGACGCTGACTCACCGCCTCGTCAAATAACCAATTATTGTTATCCATCGCCTGCTCAATCTCTTCTTTTTCCTGCTGCGTGATCGATTTTACTACAGTTCTCTCGTCCCATATTGCAGACCTTTCCTGAAATGCCGTCTGACATCCTGCTTCCCTATTTCTTTTTTGCTCCGAAGCCATCTTTGCTGCTCCAACATTCTGGCGATATTCCACTTCTCCTTTTTGCATTAAAAATGCCCGGATGTTTTGATGCTGACTCACCGCCTCGTCAAATAACCAATTATTGTTATCCATCGCCCGCTCAATCTCTTCTTTCTTCTGCTGTGTGATCGATTTTTCTTCAGTTCTCTCGTCCCATATTGCAGACCTTTCCTGAAATGCCGCCTGACATCCTGCTTCCCTATTTCTTTTTTGCTCCGAAGCCATCTTTGCTGCTTCAACATTCTGGCGATATTCCATAACTTTTTTCCCTGAAAAAATCACCCCAATGCCAATTAAGATTGCTAAAGGGGCTTCAATGACTTCGGCAGGTGTCAGCTCTCTCTCTCTCGAGGCCGGATTAACTGGAGGAGCTGAGTTCACTAACAACGATGTCGCAACACGAAATCCAACGTTGTCATATCCTTGTGTCGGATCATAAGCAGGCCGTGACCATTTGGAAAGCTCCACTCCCCAATTGGCAACATCGCATTTATTTTCGAAGCCTGCTCCATAATAAAGGCTCTTCCAAGAACCACCGCGAGCCACATATTTCAATGGAAACACTCCTTGAGTCTCTTCTGTTTGGACCCATTCCGCCACGTTACCACTCATATCGAGCGTGTTGTAAAATCCGACTGATTTTTTAAAATGATCTACGTCGGTTAAATAAGGAGGCCCTTTTTTGGTATAACTTGATATCTCATAGTTAGCACTGTTCACTCCTCCATCGAATACATTGGAAGGAGCCCAATCACTTCGATTTGCAAAATTCCAATACCCCGCGCGCAGCCCTCCACCTTTGTAGTAGGCTGGCTTGTACCATTCACTTTCGGTTGGAATAAACCAAACTGCATCTGGATTGCGTGCAATGGGTCCGCTGCTCTTTCCATTTAGCGTATAAGCCCCATGTTCGGTGAGATCATTGCCCTTTAAACCAGGTGTGTTCTGGTTTTGAAGCCAGTTGCAAAAACGTGCCGCTTGATAAAGGTTGACGTAGACAATGGGAAAATTACCGCGATCTCCTTCCGAATCCACAATGATCGTGTAAACATTTTTTCCATCAACGACATCACGTCTGATCGAAGCAACATTAGGGTCAGTCCCCATTTTTTCGTTATAGAAGAGTTCGAAGTTCTCTCCTGTCGCAACTTGATTGAGGTAGGTACAATATTGCCGCGCCGTCACTTCAGTCTGGCTGATGCTATATTCTTGGATCACCATTCCCAAGTTTGTGTCAGGATCATTTTCATTCCCTTCGTCTTTCACGCTTACAGCGACGATGTTGTCAGGAAGGTCTTGCGCTGTGGCCAAAAGCGCATTGCTATTTCTACAAGCGAGAGCTTCAAAATGAAATTGATCTCCGGTGTTCTCACTGCTCAAAGCAGAATGCGATAAAATAGCTGAGATACTCAGCGTTAAAAAAATAACTATTGGTTGGCGCATCATCTAAGAAAGGTTTTTTATGAATAGCTACCTAATTAACGGAATCCCGATGGTGAACCCATGGAGATTGGAGCCCCTCCCAACTGAGCTATGACATCATCAGTATTCCGCAGTCCATACTTTCTTAACACCAAACCTTACTAGCGAGAAGAAAAAATATCTCCTTTTAAAAATTTTGATTGACACCTCATCATGATTAGAGCATCCTCTCCCTCCAACTTTTTTCACGATGAAGCGTACTTATCAACCATCTAAGCGTACACGAAAACAACAATTCGGCTTTCGCGCCCGCATGGCAACCAAAAATGGTCGCGCCATTTTAAGTCGCCGCCGTCGTCATGGCCGCAAGCGCCTTCTTCCTAAAGGCGTCGAGATCCACTTCAAGCGTCATACGGAAGCCTAAGCTGAAAGGCAGCACTCGCTTCGCTCGCGCTGCTTCATAGCAGTTGACGTTAAAAAGTGAAGTTGAAGTGCTGCAAAGCAGCATCCCTGCGAAGGCAGGGATCCATTTGCTATCGTTAGCCGACTTCGCTTGGTTGCATTGCAGTAACGAATGTTAAACAGTCATGAGCTTTTTTTCTGCAAAACACACGCTCTCACGAGAAGCACGTCTTCGTTTGAAGTCACAATACGACGCGGTCCGCGCGCATGGCATCTCTGCTTACGGGCCTTTTTTTCGCCTTTCATGCTTAGTTCCTAGCCAATCACTGTGTTCTAAATTTGCTAGCAAAAGTGAAAGTTCACTTCAATTTCAACTTTTAACTGCAACTCCTCAATGCGGTATTATTGTTTCGAAACGAGTTGGCTCTGCCGTTATCCGAAATAAAATCAAACGTCGCTTCCGAGAAATTTATCGCCATTCTCGACCAAGCTTACTGCCTCATCTCTGGCTCGTCCTCATTGCAGCACCAAAAACAGCAACAGCTTCTTTTCAAGATCTAGAAAAGGAATGGTTCAGGCTGGGGAAGAAACTTTCTATTTTTACCTCTGCCACCGTACACGTTGGCAGACAGACTGAAAGCTGAAGGATTTCTTAAAGACAATTATTTATAAAATCGAATGTATACCAATGACGAATGAATTTTAGGAATTTCTACTTGTTATTTTTAGCGCTAGCAGCGTTGTCATCGCTACTGTTACCTCGGTAGCAGCACGCTCTGACGCCTTGCTAGCGCTAAAAATTCCTGC
>VHCR01000166.1 GCA_016871655.1 Verrucomicrobiota bacterium | reverse complement strand
TCAGAAATTTTTTAGTGCTTGTAATAGGCATGGAATAATAGTACGTTCCCCTCATGATTGCTGTCCAAATTGATACTAAAAATAGATTGCACAATCTAGCAAAGAAACCAAAGGTTAGTCATTCGAAGATTTCTTATCTCCGCAATGTCCTTCTCGATCGCCTTGAAGACCTCGAAGATATTTGTGTAGTGACATACCGTTTGCTACGCCCCTGTAAAAAAACCTATTCTTCCGAGGAAGTAAAACATGAATTGGGATTATAGATTTGATCCCCGAGCTTTCAAAGAATTCAGTAAACTTAACCCCTCTGTTCAAAAAATCATCTTGTCTTACCTTAACAAACATGTTAAGGGCAGCCTCGATCCGAGGCTCTTTGGGAAAAAATTAGCTGCTAATTTTACAGGGCTATGGCGTTACCGAGTTAGTGATTATCGCATTATTTGTCAGTTTAGAGATCATGAATTAATTATCTTAATCGTTAGGGTCGGTCATCGAAAAAATATTTACGATTAGCTTCTATGCCAACTTTCGACTCCATCTCCACCCTCATCGAATACCTCCGCTTTCCCAGTGTTTCAACGCAGCCAGAACATACGACTGATGTCGTGGCTTGTGCGACCTGGCTTGAAGCTCTTTTCAAAAAAATGGGGCTCTCAACCGCAATCCATCAGACGCCAGGACATCCCATTGTCATTGCCAAAACAATTCCTGATCCAAAAAAGCGGACCGTTTTGATTTATGGCCACTATGATGTACAGCCATCAGACCCGCTTCCAGAGTGGACATCCCCACCCTTTGAACCACGCATCAATGAGGAGGAAGGAAAAATCTATGCGCGGGGCTCTTCCGATAACAAAGCCCCAACACTCGCTCACATCCTCGGAGTGGCTCAAGCATTGGAAGAGAAGGGGACCTTGCCAGTCAACGTGATTTTTCTTATCGAGGGAGAAGAAGAAATTGGGAGTCCACATCTTGCTGCTTTTTTAGAAAAGCATCGTGAGGAACTGAAGCCAGATGTCATTCTTGTTTCTGACACGGGAATGGCTCCCGGCAATCTTCCGGCGATGACTTATGCGCTGCGCGGTGTGGCGGCGCTAGAGTTCATTGTACGTGGTCCCTCGCATGATCTCCACAGCGGCCTCTTTGGAGGAGCTATTGCCAACCCTCTTACCGTAGCGGCACGATTGATTGCATCCCTGCATGATGAAAAAGGACACATTTTAATTCCAGGATTTTATGATGAGGTCCAACCGCTTCAACCCTGGGAACGCGAAGCTGCAAAAGCCTTAGAAGAAGCTGCAGGCGGCGATGAATCGATTAAGGACCTCGCGGGAGTGAAGGAACTTTTCGGAGAAGCCGGATTCAGTACGCTCGAACGGATCGGGGCACGCCCCACCGTTGAGGTCAATGGCTTTGGCGGTGGCTATCAAGGGGAGGGGACAAAAACGATTTTGCCAAAGGAAGCTTTCGTTAAGTTAAGCTTCCGTCTCGTCGCCAATCAAGATCCTCAAAAAATCCTCGAACTCGCTTCCAATTATCTGCGCCAGCAACTTCCTCCTGGCGTTTCGATCGAGATTCTCCTCGGTCATTCCGGGGAAGCTTGTTTTTCCGATCCGCAATCAGACGATGGAAAAGCAGCCCAGGAAGCCCTTCAGGAGACCTTTGGAAGCCAACCTTTCTTGCTACGTGATGGCGCGAGCATTCCGATCATTGCGAGCTTCAAAAAAATTCTCGGCGTCGACACCCTCCTCATTGGCTTGGCCAATCCCGATTGCGGCATGCACTCTCCCAACGAAAACATGCTGCTGAAAAATTTCCTTGATGGGATTAAGTTGAATCAAGTTCTGTTGGAAAAATTGCGCTAGCCTCAATGCCGTCAACGTAAGAGCAGAAGAAGAAAGAAATTAACCACAAAGAACGCAGGGAATCATTTGAAGATAGGAGATAGGAGATGGAAGATAGGAGTTGTGGCCTGCTTCGCAGGCTTTATATTTTAATTGCCGAAGGCCTCGACTTCCATCTCCCATCTTCCATCTCCTATCTTCCATCTTCTTAAAACTTTCTTTGTGTTGTGGTGAATTCTTTCAAAAAGTTTTCTTTCGCAACACGGATCTATACTTTTTTGAATTGCTGACACGCTGCGCTCGATAGATGCCTTGACGACTGCTGGAGAAATAAGCGGCAAAGCAGACGATCGCCATCTCAAGCAGATGTCCTGCTCCAAAAAGTTCTGCTCCCATGATGGTGCAAGCGAGTGGCGTGTTGGAGGCTCCAGCAAAAAGCGCGACAAAGCCAAGCGCCGTGAAAAGATCTGATGGCCCTCCAAGCAAGGTAGCAAGCAGGTTCCCAAGTGCAGCTCCGATAAAAAAAAGTGGCGTCACTTCGCCTCCTTTAAAACCAGCAGCCAACGTGATCACGGTAAAAAGGAGTTTCCAGAACCAAGCATGCTCAGGATTGACTCCATGGAAAAGCGTGGCGATCGTAATGTCATGCGGATTTGGAGACCATTCTCCCAGCCCGATGTACGATCTTGTTCCGAGCAGAAGCACAAGAGCGACAATCATCGTCCCTCCTAGCAGGGGCCATGCGGGCGCATACGGAGTGATTTTTTTAAAACAAAAACGCAATGCATGCTCTGTTTTGACAAAAAGTCTTCCTACGAGTCCGGCCGCGATTCCAATGAAAGCAACCTTCAAGAGCAACAGAAAATCAAAATGAATGCCCCCTTCTGCTATTTGATAAATTCCCTCGTGCAATTGATAGATCATATGCTTCACGCCCCAAGCGCGGCAGAAAAAATTTCCGAGCGCTGCCGCTGCAAGCGCTGGCAACAAGGCTTCATAATAAAGATGCCCCACCATCAAAACTTCCAACGAAAAAACAGCAGCTGCAAGAGGCGTTCCAAAAACAGCTCCGAATCCCGCTGCCACGCCGCTCAGGAGGAGGATTCTCATTTCTTCCGGTTTCACGCGAAACAGACTTCCCCATGTACTCGCAATGCTTCCACCCATCTGCACGGCCGTACCTTCTCGGCCAACAGATCCGCCGAAGAGATGTGTTACGAGTGTTGCCAATAAAATCAGTGGTGCCATCCGTCGCGGCACACCTCCTCCCATTTGATGAATCTTTTCCAAAATGAGATTGTTCCCTCCCTCAGCACTTTTTCCAATGTGATGATAGATCAATCCCATTGCAAGTCCTGCCAGCGGCAAAAAATAAAGCAGCCACGGATGGTCAAAGCGGCATTGCGTTACGACATTCAAACTCCAAAGGAAAAAGGCACAAGCCGATCCAATCGCTGCGGCCATCGGGATGAGGAGACATGTCCAAAAAATAAATTTTTTGAACACAGGCCGTAGGCTATAGACTGTAGGCTGTAGGAAAGACAACGCTTCGCGCCTATTGAAACTGAATTTTAAAATTCTTTTTTTAGACATTGATGCTAACCGTTTTTTAAAAATTTTGAATTTTGATAGTTTATCAACATTTCAATTGTTATAACCTACAACCTATAGCCTACAGCCTACAGCCTAATTTGCATGTCCTACTGCAGCTTCATCACTACAATCACCGATCCTCAAAAAGAGTGCCATCGAAAATATCACGATACGCAGTATGGTTTTCCGCTAGAGGATGATCGTGAGCTCTTCGGAAGATTGGTTTTAGAAATTAATCAAGCTGGCCTTAGTTGGGAAACTATTTTGAAAAAGGAAAAAAATTTCCGTAAGGCCTATCACGATTTTAACATCAAAAAAATCGCTTCTTACGGCAAAGCTGATAGAAAGCGGCTTCTAGCAGATGCTGGCATCATTCGTAATCGTTTAAAAATCAATGCCGCTATCGAAAATGCAAAAACGATTTTACAACTCCAAAAGGAATATGGCTCTTTTTCAAAATGGTTGCTTTCTCATCATCCCAAGACGAAAGAAGAGTGGGTAAAACTTTTTAAAAAAACATTTCGTTTTACGGGCGGCGAAATCGTCGGCGAATTTTTG
>VHCR01000165.1 GCA_016871655.1 Verrucomicrobiota bacterium | reverse complement strand
TCGGCAGCCACGTTCTGTGGCTCATTTTCATATCGTACAAAATCCCGTTCAAGCTCGTGATTATCAAAACGCATTTTACATGCCTCACTTGCCAGAGCATTACTTAGTTCCTCGAGAGAAAAAGAGGGAAAAAACTTTTACGAACATTGCTTACTTCGGCGATCCTAAAAATCTTGCTGATGACTTGAAGTCCGAAGAATGGCAACGACAGCTCAAGAGTGAGCTCGGTCTGAATTTTCATCTGAAGCACAAAGAAGAGTGGCATGACTATTCCGACGTTGATGCCATTATCGCGTTGCGTGATTTTTCAGCAAAGACTCACGACAACAAACCTGCGACGAAACTTTATAATGCATGGCTCGCTGGTGTTCCTTTTATTGGAGGGGCTGATTCTGCCTATGCGAATGAAGGCTCTATGGAAAAAAATTATCTCGTGGCAACATCAGCCGAAGAACTGCTCCAGCAGCTGGGGCGTTTAAAAAAGGATCAAGAGCTGAGGGAAAAATTGGTGAAGCAAGGAAGAGAATCTGTTAAAGAGTTTACTATGGAAAAAACTGTCGAACGTTGGAGAAAACTTATTCAAGAAATTCTTCCGCAACGCGCTCATGAATGGCAACAACGATGATTAAAATCTGGTGCTTGTGTTGTTTTAGTTAGATGTTTTTCTTAAAGTTTATCTCTTCCATCGCTTCGATCTCTGTGAATCAATTTCTAAAATTCATTCGTTTTTCCCACACACTCTTCGCGCTTCCTTTTGCGCTTGGCTCGATGTTTGTCGCAGCGCGAGGATGGCCTGGGTGGTTGCTCTTCGGCCTGATCTTAATGTGCATGGTTTTTGCTCGGACGGCGGCGATGACTTTTAATCGTATTCTTGATTGGGAGATTGATCAACGAAATCCTCGTACGGCGCAGCGTCACACCTTGGTGAATAAACAAGTTGCAATCCTGATCTGTGGTGTGAGTGCGCTTCTTTTTATGAGCACGACGGTGATGATCAACACGGTCTGTTTTATTTTGTCGCCAGTGGCTTTGGTAATTATTTTTTTCTACTCTTTTACTAAACGATTTACTTCTTTCGCTCAGTTTTTTTTAGGCATGGCTTTAGCCGTTGCTCCCGTTGGGGCCTGGATTGCAGTGACTGGAAGAATTGGACTAGCACCTCTGATCTTGGCTCTGGGTGTGCTCTGTTGGGTTGCTGGATTTGATATCATTTATGCGACGCAAGATGTCGACGTTGATGAAAAGGAGGGCTTGCATTCCATGGTCGTCTGGCTTGGAGTGCCGCGAGCTCTAAGGCTCGCAAGATGGTTGCATGCTTTTTTGTTGGTCGCTCTGGTTCTTTTTGGATGGATGACAGAGCAACATTTTTATTATTACCTTTTTTTAGCACCGATGCCGCTCTTGTTTTTTTATGAGCATCGCATCGCAAAGACGTTAGAAATTGATCAGATTAATCGTGCTTTTTTTCAAACAAATATTCTAGTTGGAATTTTATTTTTGTTAGCAACAATGATGAAGTTATGAAAAACCAACTGCTACTGAAAAGTGCGAAAGGAGCCTTTCGGACCTTAGCAATATCAGCTCTCATCTATCCATAAAAACAGAGGAATCAGAAAACGGTCAGTTCGAGAGTATGATTCAAAATGCTCAACAAAATGCTCAAGAATTAAACTTAGCAAAAGATCCAAGTATTTATGTTTTGTATTTAGCAAATGCTATAAAGGAAGAATTACGTTCAGATCTAGACGCTAAATATTCTGAGTCTGGATTGCCAGAGACTGCTTATAAGCTCTATCAACTCCTTTCTGAAGCAGCCGAACAAGCCCTTTTAGAGAGAATATTCGAACATGTTTTGTGCAAAAAAGATAAAGAGAATTTTATTACGTATAACGAACTGACTCCTGATGAGTCTGTTGCTGGTGCAGCTAATGTTGCAAGTAAGGTCAGACTTGCTGCCATAGAAGCAGAAAATATCAAATTACTACTTCAATCGGGAAAGTTTTCTTCAAATGTAAGTCTTTTTTCCGAGTTAAAAAAGCTCTCTGACGATATTGTTCAGAGCTCTAACATAGCTTCCGATTTTGTTAGAGAAGCACAAAAAGAGGGGTTGACCTATAAGCCAAATGATGTTGATGCTCGGATAGCTAATGAGCTGACAATTTTTTACAGAAATGAAAAGCAAAAAGAACATACAGAAGGTAAAAACAGCTTTAGAGGCATAGGAGATCCTGAAGATCCAAAAAAAATAAAAATGAGAAACCCTATTCAGAATCATTATGACTCAGCAGTTAATGCCCAGATAAAAGCTCGCCTATCAGCAAATAGACTTTTAGGAGTTACTACAGATTTTGATAAAAAAATCGCAATTTGGAAAAATAATTTAAAAGCAATTCGAGAAGCTTCTTTCCCTACGTTCGTTTCTATTATCTCTGACAAGCAGAATAATCATGTTTCTAGTGAGGAAGAATTTGTTGTAATAGAAAAGCCTTCTCAGATTAGTTGGAGTCAAAAATCTTTTTATATTGACGCTGTCGATTGTGCGTATGGTGAGCTTGAAGCAGCATTGCATAACGACCATCGAGATAATCAGATTAGATCTATTCGGATTGTCTTAGCAACAAGCATTGCGGGTTCTCTTTTTAAGATCACTAACGAGACTTGGAGGCGTATTGTTGATGAAGAGAAACAGCACAGAGGAATTTTCTAGAGGGAAAATATTGTATAGTGTATTAAATTGAAAAGGGCACGCGATAAGCTTGCTCTTTTTCCTTAGAACTGCGTTCTCAGATCTCACGTTATCTTCGGATAGCGCTTCGATCTTCGGCCTTGTTCTAAGAAAAAATTTCAGCGCTTCTAACATGCCCTTTTCAATTTAATACACTATAAGTGATGACTCAATAGATTTGCTTTTGAGTATAAAATGATCCATTCCCAACAATGAAACTTAATAAAACATCAGCGCTCGCTCTTGTTATGGGCGATCCAGAGTCTTTGCGCGAACAAGCTCATGCCAAGAGATGTCAGATTCTATCAGGTGATGAGGCCACTTACATTATCATGCGTATTGTGAGCTACACGAATGTTTGTGTCGCCAATTGTAGCTACTGCGCTTTTTATCGGCGGCCGAATGATCCTGAAGGTTACGTTCTAAGTGACGAAGCAATTTTTAAAAAAATCGATGACTTGCTTGCCGCCGGAGGAAGGTTGGTTGCGATGGAGGGAGGTTTTCATCCCAAATTAAAAATCGACCACTACGAGGATCTCTTTCGTGCTGTGCGTGAGCGTTACGGAAATGCAGTCGAAATTTATGGGCCGACGATTGTTGAGGTAATCTTCATTGCACGAAGCTCTCGAATTTCTTTGGAAGAGGCTTTGAAGCGGCTTTGGAATGCAGGTCTGCGCTGGATTCCAGGAGGAGGTGCAGAAATTTTAACTGACACTTGGCGTCAAAAATTGTCGCCGCTGAAATATTCTGTTCACGATTATCTCGATGGTATGGAGCTCGCACAAAGTCTTGGATTTGGAACGACAGCGACAATGGTGATTGGTTTTGGAGAAAGTTGGGAAGATAGGATCGAGCACCTCGAGCACATTCGCGCTTTACAAAATAAAACCGGAGGCTTTAGTAGTTTTTTACTCTGGACCTACCAGTCCGATCACACGGTCCTTGGCGGTTCGCGCATCAGCAATGATGAGTATTTAAAAGCGGTAGCGCTGAGCCGGCTCTATCTTGATAACATTCCAATCATCCGCGCCTCTTTTTTGACGCAGGGTGCGCAGGGGCCTGCAGCTTTGAAATGGGGCGCTTCTGATTTTGATATTGCATTGGAAGATCAGGTCACGCAGAAGGCTGGGACTCTTCTTGAATCGAATGTGGAGAAAGTGCTCGAGTGGGTGAGGGAGGCTGGGATCAAGCCTGTGAAGAGGGAACCTTTTATTTTACACCATCTCCATTAAATATAGTGTATTAAATTGAAAAGGGCACGCGATAAGCTTGCTCTTTTTCCTTAGAACTGCGTTCTCAGATCTCACGTTA
>VHCR01000164.1 GCA_016871655.1 Verrucomicrobiota bacterium | reverse complement strand
TTTTAACTTAAACTGCTACAAAATGTGCTGAGGAAGCTTGCTCTAAACCAGGTACTGAACGCATAACTGAACGCCTACGATTTTACTATCACGTCACAGCTCATCGCTCCATCTCCAGCTATCAATTCCTTTCCAGAGATAGCGTAGTCGCGGATTACGTAGCCGAGTGCAATGAAGTTTTGACTCTTACTTTCTTGAACAGCACTCGTGATAAAACCAATATTTTTTTGAGGTTCCTCCTCTAAAAATAGTTTCATTCCTGGTATTAACGCCTCTCCCACTTCCGCTGCGATGAGAGAAACCAAAAGCCGATTCACATGGCCCACACTTCGCAAGCGTGAAATGACTTCCTGTCCAACATAGCACCCTTTGTTGTAATCGATCGCTTGCCTCTCCAAATGAGCCTCTGGAGGGAGACGATCAGAAGTAAGTTCTGCGCCCCACTTCGGAATTCTTTGCTCGATACGCAAAATTTCAACTTCATCTTCACTCAACGCCTGGTGCTGTTTTAAAAAACTATCCGGCAACTCTGAAATTTTGAAATCTTTCCCAGGCAAGCCAAGTCGAGGAATCAAGATCCCAGAAATTTTTTCCAATATTGGATTGTTCAATAACTCGCCAAAAACATGAACGGTTGGTTCTGAAGAAATAACTTCTAGCATAACATCATCCGCAACTAGATAACGCTCCAAGCGAGCTGGCAGCTCCTCTGCAAGCTCACTCGGCGCCTCTAATAAAATTGCATCCTCTTGCAACGTCACCCAAAGCACGGCTGAGAGTTTTCCTTTTGGCGTCAGCAAACAGGCTTGCATCGCCTCTCCTGGAACAAGGCGCTTCAAGTCATTCGTGACTTGCCCATTCAAATAGCGCAACCGATCGTTGCCTGTCACGCGAACAACCAATCGCTCTGGAAGGTAGAAAAAAGAATCAGACATTGAATATGAATAATGAACCGCAAAGAAAATAAAAGCATTAAAAAATAGCCGTTAAAGAACGCAAAGAATTAAAGAAGGAAGAAGAGAATGGCCACAAAGAACTCAAAGAAAATATTTAATTCTTTGAGCTCTTTGAGTTCTTTGTGGCCATTCTTTTTTCTATTTTAAAATGACTATAACTTTTTTTAATACGCTCTAAATGTACGAGCAGTTAGCGTTTTCTAAAAAAACTCCAAAGCCCAGCCAGTCCGTTTTTCGACTTGTGAGATTTTTCTTCAGCTGCAAGATGAGCAGGCGGTTTCAAGGAAAAAAGGTTTTGCTCCATTCCTGGAAAACTATAATGTGATGCCACTGCAGCAAAGTCAGCATCTCCTAATCCCGATTCTGCCGTCCGCCTCAGTGCAGCAGCAGCTGCTGCTGTTGCCGGAAACTCTGTTCCCTGAGCATGAGCGATCTCAAGTCCAAATTGAAGATCCTTCAGCATGTTCTTTGTTGAAAAACGTGGTTCATAATCAGCTCCCAACATCTGAGGGAGCTTCATCGCAAGTGTACTCGAGTTAGCAGCGCTGTGTTGGAGGGTCTCACCCAGTTTATCAAGCGGGACTCCTTCGAATTTTAAAAGCTCTAACGCCTCCGCCAAAGAAGCCACTTGCGCTGCGATCAAGATATTGTTGGCAATCTTGACCGTGGTTGCAGCTCCAACGGGACCGACCGCCACAGTTTCTTTTGAAGAAATTTCTAAAACGGGACGAACTTGACCTAAGATGTCAGCAAAGCCTCCCACAAAATAGACGAGCTTTCCTTCAGCAGCAGCATCCCGACTGCCCGTAAAAGGCGCATCAAGAAACTGGGCCCCTCGCCGTTCAACTATTGATGCAGCTTCCAAGGTTTGCTGAGGATGAACTGTTGCGTGATTTAAAACAACATGCCGCGCCGTCAATGCTGGCGAAAGGTTTTGCAAAACTTCCAGCAAGGCCTTTCCATCTTGAACAAAAATTTGGATGATGTCCGCAACTTCGGCAACCTCTGCTGGTGAAGCAAGGAAGTTAGGCTCTGAACGAGGTGTCCTATTCCAAACAACAACGGGAAAACCAGCACGTCGCAAATTCGCTGCCACTCGAGATCCGATGATTCCCAAGCCGATAATTCCGACAGTTGGTTTCTTTTGCATCAAAAATAAGAAGATTGGAGATAGAAGATGGAAGATGGGAGTCGAGGCCTTCGGCAAGAGTAAAATTTTTCATATTGTTTGCGATAGCAAACCACAACTCCTATCTTCCATCTTCTATCTTCCAAGTTTTACTTTGCCGAAGGCGAAGTAACTGGCGCTGGCGCTGGTGCAGGCGCAGCGACTGGCTTCGCTCCTGCAGCAGGAGCCATAGTTGGCTTCATCGGTAGTGGCATTGGAGGAGGAGCTGGAAGAGTATTTTCAATTTTTGCTTTCTGACGAAGCTCTTGCATAAAGGTTTTGAAAGCAGCACGGCGTTTTTGATTTTGCAAGTAAGCAATGATGTTTTGCTTCGCTTCTGCAAAAGGAATTGTTCCAGCAGCTTTTTTACCGGTCACTTTGATAACATGATAACCATATTTTGTTTTAACAGGAGTTTGGCTCACATCTCCTTCTTTCATTCCAAAAGCAGCAGTTGCAAACTCAGGAACCATTTGCTCCTTCGTGAAAAACCCAAGATCTCCTCCGCGTTGTTTTGCACCAGGTTCTTCGGAGAGCTCTGAAGCGAGCTTGGAGAAGTCTTCACCTTTGTTAGCGCGAGCGATCGCAGCTTTGGCAGCCTCTTCTTTGGCTTTAGCAACTTTTTCGTTTTCTGCTTTTGCCTTGGCCATTTTAGCCATTGCTTCTTTATCCTTAGTGATCACTTCAGGTGGAGCTGGTGGAACTATGAAGAGAATGTGAGAAGCCTTGACCATGTCAGGGTTCTCAAATTGCTTGATGTTATCTTTGTAAAATTTTTCGGCCTCTGCATCAGTTACTTCATCTTTTCCTTTGATTTGAGACTTGATCCAGTTGGTCTGACGCATCGACTTTTTCAAGTTTGCTTCAAACTGATCCATCGTTTGTCCCGAGTCCTTGAGCTTCGCATTGAAAACATCAGGAGATGGAAATTGCTTTTTAATTTTCTCAACCTCAGCATTAACGTCAGCATCCGAAATTGGAGTTCCTGCTGATTTTTTATCAACAAGCTTCTCCATGATCAATCCATCGAGGATCTGGCGATAAGCCATCGTCTTTTGTTCCGCGGTCAAAGAAGCTGGATTAACCCGGCTAGCACCCAAAGCATCTTTGAAAGCTTTTTCTAATTCGTCTTTGGAAATCTTGGTCCCATCAACAACGGCAACAGGATCTTTTAAAGCAACAACAGCAGAACTAGCACCTGCAGCAGGAACAGCTGATGGAGGAACAGGCGGCTTCGCCATTGGCATCGGGGCTGCTACTGTCTTGGTAGGAGCTGGAGGCGGCGTTGCAGAAGGTGTTGTTGTTGGTGCATTGTCGGCATGGACGAGTGCAACGGTGGAAAGAATAATGGCAAGTAATGCAAAATTTTTCATGTGCTTCATAATTTATTAAGGTAGATAAAGGTGCCACGAGAATCCTGGAAGCGCCAGTGTATTTTTTAAAAAACTTAATTTTTTATTTTTCTTGCTTACATCAATCTAATTTTGAGGAATAATGGAACTTTCTTTTGCTCACGTGGCGAAATTGGCAGACGCGTACGTCTCAGAAGCGTATGGGTAATTCCATGGAGGTTCGAGTCCTCTCGTGAGCATGCTGTTGCAAAGGAACGGCGGTTGAGCCATTACTTCACAACCGCAGTTTAAGTTGAAAGTTTAAGTTGTTACTCGCCTACGGCAAAATGTGGAAAATATTTATACCAATGACGGATGAATTTTAGGAAAATTATACGCAGGAATTTTTAGCGCTAGCAAGGCGTCAGAGCGTGCTGCTACCGAGGTAACAGTAGCGATGACAACGCTGCTAGCGCTAAAAATAACAAGTAGAAATTCCTAAAATTCATTCGTCATTGGTTTATTTCGCGAAGCCTCGAAACTTCAACTTCAACTTCAACATTTAACTTAAACTGATATTCCATGCCCTACT
>VHCR01000163.1 GCA_016871655.1 Verrucomicrobiota bacterium | reverse complement strand
TGGCGTTGACGTTCTGAACTGTCCAATTGCTCTATTGTAAGTTGAGCTAACTTTTCATCGGCCTCTTCAAGCTTCTGTTGTGCTCTTTGAATGACTTTGGATTGAGCTGCTATTTCGGTTACAAGTGAATCAAGGCGATTAGAAATTTCTCCCATTCGTGTGAGGAGAGGTTGTGAGAGATTATTAGAATTATGTTCCAACCTCATCTCTTCCAGGTGAGGTTTTTCGGCAGATGAGGAAGGGGAGGTTTGAGAACTTGCTACTGCTGCTGCTGCAGATTGTTGCTCTTTCAAACGACGCAATACAGCTTCCGCACGTTGCTGAGAGGCAACTGATGGTTGTTTTAGAACAGAAGATGGTTCTGAAACTGCGGCTGTCCCGTTGTCGGGAGAGGAAGATGCTGCTGTTACTGCTGCTGCTGCAGATTGTTGCTCTTTCAAACGACGCAATGCAGCTTCCGCACGTTGTTGAGAGGCGGCTGATTGCTGTTTTTGAACAGAAGATTGTTCTGAAACTGCGGCTGTCCCGTTGTCGGGAGAGGAAGATGAACTTTGTTGATCCTGACGTGCAGCTTCGCGCGCAGCTTGGCGAGCGATCTGACGTTGTGCAAAAGTTTCTCTTATAATAGTTGGTCGATAGTTAGGTGGTATCGTTAATCTGGCAGCTGTTATTTCCTCATGCTGGTTCTCTGTTGGTGCTTGATTTCCAGTCCACCAACCTGTAACCGCATTTCCTATGTTGGCCAAGAATGAGTTTTGAGAAGCAGTATCATTAATGGAATGTCCATCAGAGGAGCCTGTTGTTGATTGCGATCTGCTCGTTTGGTCAGGAGCGGAAGGGGTTAGAGAATTAACGAGTGAAGTTGATTCGTTAATGTTCATAAAAAATTAACCCGAATATTTCATGGTAAATCGTAGTGAGGCGCAGCGCAAGGCTTATGGATACAAGGAGGACGAAGAAATTTGATGCAGCGGCTGTATGTGTCATACCGCCCAAATCGAAATTCGAGGCCAACGCAGTAGGCATGGGTTTTTCGTGATTCGTCATAGATTTAGCATGAAACATTCGGGTTAAGGGGCTATAGCAGATAACTAGTTTCCCATTTCTCCCATCATCGTCACGAGTGGCAAAAAAAGTGCCACGATGATTGTGCCGATAAGAAGAGCTAAGCCCAAGATAATAACTGGCTCCAACATCGCAAGAAAACTTTTCGTAGCCGTTTCTATTTCCTCTTCATAGAAATCAGCAAGGTTAAGAAACATTTTGGGAAGCTGGCCAGTGGCTTCGCCCACTTCGATCATGTTGATGAGCATTGGAGGGAAAAAGGAATGTTGACGCAGAGAGGTTGCTATCGCGTTGCCATGTTCAATGTTGGTGTGAACATTTTGAAAAAGTTGATCAACCGAGTGAGAGCCGCTGGTCTCTTTGCCAAGCCTCAGCGCTTGAAGCAAAGGGACTCCATGAGCAAGGAGTGTTCCCGTGGTACGTGTAAAGCGCGCCAAAATATTTTTTTGGAAAAAATTTTTCAAATAGGGGGTCTTCAAAAAAATGCAATCGCGCCAAAGGCGACCTAAATTTGTTTTTGAAAAAAAGGAAATGCTTCCGATTAAAACTATGCTTCCCCCAAGAAAAAGCTGAGGTTTGCTGACTGCGGTATGACTGAAATTTAAAATCAGTTGTGTCAAGCCTGGGAGGGATTTGTCAGAACACATTTCTGAAAAGATGGTTTCAAATTTTGGAACGACAAAAAAAAGTAACAAGCCGATGATCAAGAGTGCTGCCATCAAAACAATTATTGGGTAAAGCAAGATAGAAAATAATTTCTGCTGAAGTTGGTGGCGTTTCTCTTGCAGTGCCGCAACTTGATGAAGAGCCTCTCCCAAGATGCCGCTTTGTTCTCCTGCCTTCACCATACTCCGATAGTCATGAGAAAAAATAGTGGGGTGTTCGCTGAGGGCAGTGCTAAAACTTTTTCCTTCGTGAAGGGAAGCGATGAGTTGAGAGATGATTTTTTTTAAGTAAGTGCTGGATTGTTGCTCTTCCAACATCAAAAGACTTCGCAACAGTGGCATGCCAGCTTGGAGCAAGGTTGCGAGCTGTGTCGTAAAAAGAAAAAGAATTTTTGGAGAAATTTTTTTTTGAAAAATAATAGTCATTTAAAATTCTTCAGCCTTCACTCGTGGTAACATCAAGTATTCCGTAAGCTTAACAAATTCTTGAACCACGAGATAAACAATCAGCGCTAGAAAAAAGGAAAGAAGGCTTACGGTGATCCGGCCATAAGCAACATGGAAGTTGGCATCAGGCGTTGGAATCATAAAAATGGAAAAAGAGCACATTGATATGATGCCTCGAATTATGGCTGTATGATTTGAAAAATGGCCAGCAAGCCACTCCAACAATCCAAAAAGTCCTCCGAGTGCAAGGAGGTAAATGGTGATGTCATTAGCGAAGGCGACAACTCCTACTAGGAATGCGGTTGCGACAGCCGCTCCGAGCAAATAGCCAATCATTTGCTGAAGGTATAGTGGTACCGATTTTCCCGTTTCTAAAAAAGTAATGGTGGAAATGCTAGCCATCACGAGGCGCGTTTCTTGGTCTGTGTGAATGGCCATTTCTAAGATCAAGGCGATCGATACGGTGATCCCTATGCTTATGATGCCAGCTAGATTGATCTTCTTAAATGCAGGAGGTTCTTCTCTTTTTTTCGTGAGCACTGCTGCAAGGTAAGTCATGGTGATAGGAACAATCGTTTGCACCCAAAGTTTAAGAGCCTGAATAACAAAATCAGTTGCGTAAAGAGAGTGAGTGATGGTTGCGTACAAGGCTAGCAAGTAGGCTCCAAAAGCATAGGCGCTACCAGGACCCGAGTGTTTTAAAAAAAAGGCATACCCTACTGCTGCAATTCCACCAGCAAGAGGAAATGAGATCCAGGGAGCTTGAAAAAAAGCAATCAAGATGATCATGCTCGTTAAAATTCCCAGTGAGAGGGCGCCAAATAGAGTCATGATGTAGTGCACGGAAGGCTTTGGCAAAAGCGAGAACGTGGCAGCCAAGCTGAGTGACATATAGCAGTTAGGAATGCGAAAACATTCCAAGACTAAAACTGTTCCTGCTGTGCTGAGTGCGGCACAGAGGGCAGAGGAGGCTCTAGGTGGTAGAGTCGCAGTATCACTCATTTTTTTGAATCGACTTAAAATCGTAAAGCGGCGGAACATAGGGAGTCGCTTCTGGTTCTTGAAGTAGCTTTAGTTCTGTAGTGAAAGGAGCGGAACGTGTGTCGATGATGACAGAGGCTTTGCCTCCAATGCGAAAATCAGATTGCTCTTTTGATTGAAGAATAATGCGAACCGGAAAACGTGTTGCCAGCTGGATAAAATCAAAGGTTGGTGGAACGACGGATAAAACACCTTCGCCAGCAGCTCGATTTTTTGATTCGCCAACATAAGGAATGACGCCACGTGAGATTCCTTGCACGATGCCATCAACGGGAATGAGGCGCCGTCCCATCAGAAAAACTCTAGCACTTTGACCGCGTCGCACACGATGGATATCAATTTCTCGAAAGTTGGCCATCACGTACCAAATGCTCGAATCCACAATCGTAAAAAGTTGTTCTCCCGTCGCTGCGTAAGAGCCGGGAGAGATTTTAAGATTGGTGATGTAGCCATCACATGAGGCAAAAACTTTGCAATAGGAAACACGAAGTTCTGCATTCCTCAACTCTGCTTCTGCTTCTTCAATCCGTGTGTTTCTTCCTCCGTACTCACCGTATAAATTTTCAGCACGAATAACATCCGCTTCTGCTTGCTTGACTAAAGCGGCGCTGCTTTCAGCTTCTGACTCGGCCTGTTGCACTTTGTCAGCAGAGGCAAAGTTTCCTTCTAGGAGTGGTTTGAGGCGTTCGTAGTGAGCAACGGCGTAGGCTGCCTTCGCTTGACGATCGCGCAGTGTCGCTTTAGCAGCCTTGATCTGCTCTTCAAGCGCTGTGACTTCAAGTCGGACGAGGTTGAGTTTAGCACGAGCACGGGCTGCTTCGGCTTCGTAA
>VHCR01000162.1 GCA_016871655.1 Verrucomicrobiota bacterium | reverse complement strand
TTCCTTTCAATATCAAAAATGGCACGGCCATTAACTCTCCCCTCGTTAACGGTCTTTCTTTTGAAGCAGCAAAAGCGAAGCTGACAGCGTGGCTGGAAGAAAACTCCTGCGGCCGCGGCAAAATTCAATACAAACTTCGCGACTGGCTCTTCTCGCGCCAGCGCTACTGGGGGGAACCTTTTCCGATTATCTGGGAAAACGGAAAACATCACGCCCTTGCTGAAGAAGAACTTCCCGTCGAGCCACCAGAGATGGAAGACTTCCGTCCGACAGGAACCGCAGAACCTCCACTCTCCAAGGCCAAAGAATGGGTACGCTACTCCGAGCATGCCGTGCGTGAACTCAACACCATGCCTCAATGGGCAGGCTCCTGCTGGTACTACTTGCGTTTCTGCGATCCTCATGACAACAAATCTTTTATTGGAAAAAATGCAGAAGCTTATTGGCAAAACGTAGACCTCTACGTCGGTGGCACCGAACATGCCGTCTTGCACTTGCTCTACGCGCGTTTCTGGCACAAAGCCCTTTTTGATTTGGGACACCTCACCACCTGCGAACCGTTTCAGCGCCTCGTTAATCAAGGAATGATCGCGGGAAGTGATGGACAAAAAATGTCGAAGAGTCGCGGCAACGTCGTCAATCCAAACGAAGTCATTGCGCAATACGGCGCTGATGCTTTGCGTCTCTATGAAATGTTCATGGGCCCAATCGAGCATGGAAAACCATGGAGCACCACCGGCGTTGAGGGAATCTACCGCTTCCTCGCACGGGTCTGGCGATTGGGCATGCAGCAAAATCCCGCAACGCAAGAATGGAGAGTCTCAGAAAACATCGCAGAGATCCCACTCACCCCCGCTCAACAAAAAGTTCTTCATGCGACGATTAAAAAAGTCACTCAAGACATTGAGAACCTTTCCTTCAACACCGCCATCGCGCAGATGATGGTTTTTGTCAACGAGTTCACAGCTGCTAAGCCATGCCCCTTGGAAGCGCTTCAAGTCTTGCTTCGCTTGCTGAGCCCCTTTGGCCCTCACCTTGCGGAGGAACTCTGGATGCAGTTGAGTAAGGTTTTTCCTGCTCTCCACAAAATAGGAGCAACAGCTTCTCAATCCTCCTGGCCTACATGGGAAGAAAAGTTTTTACTCCTCGAAGAAATCACCTACGTTCTTCAAGTAAACGGAAAAGTCCGTGGACGCCTCACCCTCTCGGCAAATGCCAGTAAAGAAGAAGTCGAACAAGCAGCGTTGAAAGATCCTGCACTTCAGCCCCACCTTGAAGGAAAGATCACTCAAAAAATCATTGTCGTTCCTAAAAAGCTCGTCAACATTGTTGTTAATTAAAAACCAAGAATTAGCCACAAAAGAACACAAAGAACGCAAAGAAAATTTGAAGATAGGAGATAGGAGATAGAAGATGGGAGTTGTGGTTTGCTACGCAAACAGTATAAAAATATTTAATCAATGCCGAAGGCCTCGACTTCCATCTTCTATCTCCTATCTTCCATCTTCTCAAAAGATTCTCTGTCTTCTTTGTGGTGAATTTCTTCCATCGCTTCCATCCCTGTGAATCTCTCTTCTCTCTTCCTCATCGCCGGCAACGGCACCTATCCCTTCCTCATAGCACGCGGCGCTCGGGCTGCTGGCGTCCAAAAAATTGTGGTGGCTGCTTTTGAAGGAGAAACAAATCCTGACCTTGCTCATGAAGTTGACGAAATGATCTGGATGCGCGTGGGCCAAGTTGGAAAACTGCTCAGCGCTGCTCGCAAAAGTGGCATTGGACACGGCATTATGGCAGGACAAATCGCTCCAAAAAATCTCTTCGACCTCCGTCCCGATCTCAAAACCCTCATGCTTCTTGCAACCCTCAAAGAACGCAACGCCGAATCACTTTTTTCTACATTGGCTCGCGAACTTGAAAAAGCGGGGGTTCGGCTCTTGCCAGCTACTACTTTTTTGGAAGAAAGCCTTGTGACTCCAGGATGGATTGCTGGTCCTAAACTCCGCAAGCGAGATTTAGAAACAATTGAATTCGGCCATCGCATCGCCAAAGAAGTAAGTCGACTCAACATTGGCCAAACGGTGATTGTTAAAAATGGAACTGTTCTTGCTGTTGAGGGATTTGAAGGGACAGATGAAACCATTAAACGTGGAGGCTTATTAGGACGCGGTGAAGCCTGCATGGTAAAGGTTTCTAAACCAAATCACGACATGCGCTTTGATGTTCCTGTTATCGGGAGCAAAACGCTTGAGACTGCTGCCGCTGCTGGCATCAGCATCATTGCACTCGAAGCAGGCTGCACCTTGCTTTTAGAAAAAGAAAAACTCCTTTCCCTCGCCGAGCGTCTTGGGATCACGCTTTGGGGCGTGGAATAAGAAAATCATTGAGCCACAAAGAACACAAAGATCACAAAAAAGATTTTATTCTTTGTGATCTTTGTTTTCTTTGTGGCCATTCTCTTCTTTTCCTTATACTGCTTTGCGGGTATTTTATTATTTCTATGAAAACTATCAAAGCCGGTGTCATCGGCGTAGGCCATATCGGCATCAATCATGCTCGTATCTACTCTGAGCTCCCTAACTGCGAACTCGTCGCCATCCTCGATGCCAATAAACAAGCTGCTCAGAAGGCCGCTTCAAAATATGGAGGTGTTGTCTGTCACTCATTGGAAGAATTTTCCGAACTGGTGGATGCAGCTACCGTTGCGACGCCGACAGAATCTCATTTTGAAGTGGGCTCTTATTTGTTGCAGAGAGGCAAACATCTTCTCATTGAAAAACCGATCGCCGACACAACGGAAGGTGCTCAGCAGCTAGCCGCTATTGCCCATCGCCATCAATGCGTTCTCCAAGTTGGCCATGTCGAACGTTTCAACCCTGCCCTGGAAGCTTTAGAAAAGGAGCTTAAGAACCCTCGCTTCTTGGAAGTCACCCGTCTCTCTCCCTATCCGAATCGAAGTATGGATATCGGCGTTGTCCTCGATTTGATGATTCATGATTTAGAAATTATTTTGCACCTCGTTCGCTCTCCCGTCAAAAGTATCGATCCTGTCGGAATCGCTGTCTTAAGCCGCGGAGAAGACATTGCCAATGTGCGCATTCATTTTGAAAACGGATGCGTTGCCAACTTAACCGCCAGCCGCATCAGCCGCGACAAAATCCGAAAAATTCGGATCTTTCAAGAAGATGCCTATCTCTCGCTGAACTACCAAAAACAAAATGGCTACATGCTTCGCTTGAATGGCAAAGAAATCAAACGCAAGCGCGTCAACGTCATCAAAGGGGAACCCCTCCAACGCGAACTCTCCGCTTTCATCGATTGTGCGCGTCATGGAAATCAACCACGTGTGACCGGTTACGAAGCCGCAGCAGCTCTCGATCTCGCGCTAAAAATCACGCGTAAGATTGAAGAAAACAATCGTGCTCATCATTCCCAAACTGCATGAAAATTGCAATCGTTGCAGGAGAAACGAGCGGCGACACTCACGGCGCCGCTTTGATGCAAGCGCTGCAAAAAAAAATTCCTGATGCGATTTTTTTAGGACTTGGTGGTCCTAAAATGAAGCTTCTTGCAGGCAAAGCCATCATCGATTGGATCGCCGACTCTGCTGTCGTCGGCCTCTGGGACGTGCTCAAAAAATATGGCTACTTCCGGAAAAAATTTTCTGCGCTTTTAAAACAACTCGACCAAGAAAAACCAGATGCGATCATCCTCATCGATTATGCAGGGTTTAATCTTCGTTTAGCGAAAGCGATCCGCCGTCGCAAATTGCCAATCAAAATTATCAAGTACATCAGCCCTCAAGTCTGGGCTTGGAATCGAGGTCGCATCCCGGCCATGGCTCGCAGTCTCGATTTGATGATCTGCATTTTTCCTTTTGAGGAAAAAATTTACGAGGCTTCTGGCTTGCCAACCGTTTTTTTAGGACATCCGCTCGTCGAAAAATTGATGACGCTGCAACCAAAACTCCAGCGAGAACAGAATCTCCTCGGGCTTTTTCCTGGCAGCCGTTCACGCGAAGTCCATCACATTTTTCCGGTGATGGCCGCTGCCGCGCAGCGCGTCATCGCAGAAAATCCCAACGTGCGTTGCGAAGCTGCTGCAGCAACAGAAGTTCA
>VHCR01000161.1 GCA_016871655.1 Verrucomicrobiota bacterium | reverse complement strand
TCTCTTGGAAGCACAACTTCGATTTCTCCACGCCGTGCTATCATCCAATGGTCATCTTGAGATTCTGGTATTGTTTCTAGTTTTGAAAGAATGTTGAGATCAAAAAATGGAGCATCGAGATGGTTTGTTTTGATTCTCAAATGAGAATCAGCCGCAATTTGTTTCCAAGCTTGCTGAGCGATCGTTAACTCAGCGGCAAGTTTTTGTAGCAATGCTATTTTTTCATCTAACTTCTCTTGATCAACTGGCTGAGCTCGAGTCGCTGCTTGAGAGGCGCTTTCTATGATTTTTGGGAGTTCTTGAACAGCTGCGTAAAAATCCTCTGCATTTTTAAAAGCAACATTTCTCGCTTGGCTACAATCGACGGCCTCAGCAACAAAGAACGCTTCTTTCGCACTGACAAATTGCTCACGTAGCAGAGCGAGATGCTCTTGATCAATAAATAAATTCTCTGCTGATTGTCGTATTAAATCTTTAAAATTGCTGAATGTGTTTTCAATTTTATTTAATTCGTGATTAATAGAAAGCTTCACCAACGGCTTCAGCGCAAGCAAGCGAGCCTCATCATGTCTAATCAAGTTTGTAAAAGTGGCATTAAGTTCTTGATCTGTTTTTTGATCTAAAGCTCCAATGCTTTCAAGAACAGCTTGATCTTGTGCGAAAGCTTCTTTAACTGCACTGGAACTTGCTGCCAATTTTTCAGAAAATGTTGGAAAAGCAGTGAGTCGCGACGTGTAGTCATTAAAAATTTGTCCAAACAAGGATTTTTGGCACTCTAATAATTCACTCTTTGATTGAATAAAAAGTATTGTTCTTTCTTGCGTTGCTTCTTGTTCAATCTTTCGTAGTGCTGCTTTCTTTTTTGTTTCAATATCACTACCAACTGCAGCTCCCATACCTTTCATCATGGCCACTGCTTGAGCATTTTGAGTCCTTGCCTCCACTTGCTTGATAGCTGCCATCCTTTTCTTTTCGATCACAGCAAGCTTTTCGGCATAATTGCTGAGAATTTTTTCTACGTGATCATCAAGCCCCTCTTCTTCTGTTGTAATTTCACTAGAGTCAACAGAACTAATTTCGTGATCACTGAGAGTCTCTCCTGAGGAATTAGATTGCTGTGGACTTCTCAAAGCTATTCTATTTTTAATAGCAGCTTGCATGCTGCTCAAACTGACATGTGCAGCTTCTTGAGGAGACTTCACTGCTTGACTCCATGAAATCGAAGAAGAAGCATCTGTCACGGCACTTGTGGGTGTACTGGCTCTGATTTCCATAGAATAGGAATAGAAAACCTCACTCTACTTAAATCTTGCGTTAAGGAAAATCAATTTTGATAATTTTATTAACTTAACTTTTGCTAGCCATGCGCTCTCTCCTCGACATCTCTCGCGAACTAGCGGCTATGGCACAAGCTGGGCTCACCTATAGCAAAGATCCATTTGATCGAGAGCGTTTTTTGAAATTACGCACCATCGCCAGCGAGCTGCTACAAAATCCCACCCATCTTGATTTTCAATGGCCTGAAGAACATGGTTACACTACGCCAAAAATTGATGTCCGCGGCGTGCTTTTTCAAAATGACCAAGTGCTTCTCGTCAAAGAGCGCTCCTCTCAACGCTGGACGCTTCCTGGCGGCTGGGCTGATGTTAACATGACTCTTAGCGAAAATGTAGAACGCGAATTTTTGGAAGAAACGGGCTATCACGTCCAAGCGCATTCGGTTGCTTCGATCGTCGAAATGGAAAAAGCTGGCTACCCAAAACAGCTCCATTCGATTTACAAAATTTTTCTTCTCTGCGACCTCATTGATGGAACTCCAAAAACCAACATTGAGGTGAGTGAGATTGCCTTTTATCCGATGAATAACCTTCCCCCTCTCGACCAAAATCGCACTGGCATGGCCGATCTCCTCCGCGCTTATGAACAGCATTTGAATCCAACAGCGCCAACTTTTTTTAATTAATATTCATGAACAAACCATCCGCCAACACCCTCGCAGTCTACCTTTCAGGGAGTATTGCCAAAGGACACGAAGCCGCAGGAGAGTTTTGGGGAGCAGAAGAAAAAGCTGCGCTCAGCAAAGGAATGGAACCTCATCAGTTCATCTATCTTGATCCTAGCGATCGAACTGACGACCTCAGCGATACGATCTCACTTTTAGGACGCGATATGTTAATGGTCTTGATCAGTGACGCTGTTATCGTTGACGCACGCAGCAAAAGAGGCATTGGCGTCGGCGCAGAGATCGATCGCGCGGAGACACAACATATTCCCATCGTTGCGATTGTTCCGAAAGAGACAACTTATCACAAAAAGAACGCAAAAATTTTAAACCAATCGATTGCTCACTGGAAGCATCCCTTCATTTTTGGTTACGCCGATCATGTTGCTCAAGATTTTGAACAAGCAGGAAAATGGATTGGCGCTAATCTCATTTCGAAAAATATTTACTCCCTGCTCCCATCAACAACAGGGTGCTCAAAGCCATGCAGCATTATATCAAGACCCAGCTTCACCGAGACTTACCGATGAAAAAAATTTATGAATCGCATCAACCGATTCAGACACGCGTGGATGAAATTGTATCAATGAAAATTTTATGAACTGTGTCATCAATAAAAAATCTTTCACCCGCTCGGCCAAATGGGAGAGGCCAATGATGTTGCCTACGGCATTCTCTACCTCGCTTCCGACGAATCAAAATTCGTCACAGCGAGCGAACTCGTTATTGATGGGGGCTCCAGTGGAGGAAGGTTGATGGATTAGGAATTGGACTTTGCAGAAGTCTAATTTTTATCAAATTTAGCCTTCACAGAAGTCCAAAGATCATTTTCTTATGACGCTCTCGTTCTTGATGCCAAGCTGCGAGAAGCTCTTGGCGAGTAGCTTTAGGATTCATTTTTAAAAACTGCTGCGTGAAACAAATGTAGGCCCATTCTTTTTTGGGGGCAGGCTTTTGTTGCTGGCCTTTTTTAAATTCTGATTCCCACATTTGAGCGAACTCTTGATACGTTGGCGGCTGCCCTGCTAACCAGCGCTGCCTCAGCCAATCGATGCCAAAAGCTGTGAAATGGAAATATTCACCAATAATTTTTTTGAAAAAAAGACGCGTCTTCAAATCATTTTTATAACCGCCATACAACATCAACGATTGCAGATGCAAAGAGGGAGCCGCTCCTTTTTGAATTCGCAAAACCGATGGGATCTTTTTTTCTTCACGCTCTTTGCCCGTCTCCACAAAATAAAGAATGCGCTGAAGCACTTGTGGCTTACTCCCCCGGATGCTCAAAGCATGCCGCTCGCATAGGAGTCGCAGCTCTTCTCGATGAAGGAAAGGAAGGCTTTCTTGCAACTGTTTTAATTTCTCTTTGTTCATTTAGATTTCTTCTTCCTCTTCTTTTTCAAATCAGGAAGAGGAAGCTGTTCTGCCGTCAACTTGACAAGCGCCGTGAGCCACGGACCATCGTCAACGTTTTCAATAAGCATTGCTGGCTTGGCTCCAGGATAAGGAAATCTCTCGCGATAGCGATCACCAACCGCAGCCTTCACTTGCTCGGTGATTTTTAAAAAAAGTTGCTCGTCGCAAATCAGTCCTACCACCTTGCCATCGCAATACAAGGCATACTCCCCAAACATCTTTTTCACAGCAACTTTATTCAATGATCTTAGCTGATCCAAAATAAAATCGGCTGTTGAGGCTTTTGTTCCCATAATTTTTATTTACTCACTTCAAAAAATATTTTTTCTGAACGATCTCCTCACCACACTCTTTTTCTTCAGCAATAAAAAAATCTTTCCATGGAAGCTTCAACTCAATTCCTTTACCTAATTTTTTTGGGACAACAGTCAAAATAATTTCATCGATCAGTTTTTCTTGAGCGAAAGAATCTGCTAGCGCAGCACCCCCAAGCAACCAGATATCAGCGTTAGGAAAATTCTTTTTTTGTGATTCAATAAAAACTTTCGGCTCTACCGACACAGGTTGAATTGCTGCTTGCTCTACAGCAAAAGGCCGTGATGTAAAAATATAGGTTTGCTTGTCACTCCACGCCCATGGACCAAATGTCAAAATTTGATCATAGCTTTTCCTCCCCATCACAATAGTGGAAATTTGACTGAGAAATTTTTGATAACCGGCGCTGTCTTCG
>VHCR01000160.1 GCA_016871655.1 Verrucomicrobiota bacterium | reverse complement strand
CGGATTGCTCCTCGGGCGGTATGGAGCATACAGCCGTCGTCGCAACCCATCGCCTTCCTTGTCTGCATCAGGATTCGCGGCGCCTCGCGACGAATCAGTATGAAATTTGCGGGCTAGTCGTTATTTTTATTTTCTTCAAGAAAAAGAGAATGCTTTCAAAGGTAATCAAGCTGGAGCTTATCGCGTTGATGTCTCGGGTCGTGAAACGCCCGTTCCAAAAAAACTTAAAAGTTAGATCTGTGCTAGCGGCTTCCCAATCGCCATCGTCATCGCTTCTTCTAACGCTTCTTCTTCTTCAATCTTGGTGAGTGGCGCAAAGCGATCGGAACGAAAACCAAGTTCTTCCGCCGTTGCCTCGTCCATGTAGGGATCAAGGTCATTAATGATCTCTTCGAGGAGCAGGCGGTAGCTGATTCCTGGGTCGGTCGCGCCAGTTTTTGTTCTCCCAATCGAACATTCACGAATTGTGTAGATCTCACCCTTTTTTGGAAGCTCGCGATACAACTTTCGATGCAGCGGTTCAAATGTATCGTTAATGCAAACAACTTTTTCTCCGGTATCAAACATGGGAGCAGGTTACAGGTTATAGGTTACAGGTTACAGGAAAAAGTTTATTTCCGTTCCTTGATTTGTTTCTGTCCCGTTATTGGTTTGTCAAGAAAACGCAACAAACCGTTTTTCCTTTTTCTCTGTAGGCATTCCATAGAGAGACAAAAATGATAAAAGAAAAAAAGTCTGTAGGCTCAACCAAAATGTCTTCATTACTTTCCCAAATACCCGTCTCGAATTTTAGGATGAGTTAATAATTCTTGGCCAGTGCCCGAGAGGGTGATCTGGCCAAGTTCAAGCAAGTAGGCGTGATCAGCGTAGCGAAGCGCTAAGTTGGCATTTTGTTCTACGAGAAGGATCGAAGTTCCTTCTTGGTGAATGGTGCGCAAGATTTTAAAAATTTCTTGAACTAAAATTGGTGAGAGCCCCATCGAGGGCTCATCGAGCAACAACAAACGAGGCCTTGTCATCAGCGCGCGTGCAACTGCAAGCATCTGCTGCTCGCCGCCAGAGAGCGTGCCAGCAATTTGTTTGGTGCGCTCTTCGAGGCGTGGGAAGAGATGATGAACTCGTTCTAGATCTTGTTTGAAAATATTTCTATTGTCTGTATTCCAAGCTCCCAATTTTAAATTTTCAAGCACGGTGAGATTTCCAAAAATGCTTCGCCCCTCAGGAACAAGATTTAACCCCAAGTGCACTCGTCGTTCGGCAGGAAGCGGACCGATAGAACGTCCTTCAAAAAAAACTGTTCCCTTTGCGGGAAGCTCTCCAGCAATAGCGCGCAAGGTTGATGACTTGCCAGCACCATTGGCTCCAACCAAAGCCACAAAGCCTCCCGCAGGAACTTCGAGCGAAATACCACGCACTGCGTGCACCTCGCCGTAGGAGATGCTCAAGTTGGAAACTGATAAAGCCGAAAAAGAATTCACAGGGATGAAAGCGATAAAAGGGATAAAAAAGGTTTTTAAAAAGTGAAATCAAGTTTCGGTCCCCAAATAAGCCTCGATCACGCGTTGATTTTTTTTAATTTCACTCGGTGAGCCTTCTGCAATAAGCGATCCGAAGTCGAGGACCAACAGCCGAGGGCACAGCTCCATTATAAAATCCATGTGATGTTCGATCAAGATGAAGGTCGAAGAAAATTCACGATGCACCCAACGCAGGAGTTCCAAAATTTTTTCCATCTCGTGTTCATTCATTCCGGCAACTGGTTCGTCAAGGAGTAGAAGTTTTGGATTCAGAGCCAAGGCACGTGCAATTTCCAAGCGTCGTTGAAATCCGTAGGGAAGGCTCCCTGCTGGCTGCTCCCGCAAATCTGCCATGCCGAGCATATCGAGCAACTCGAGAGCTTTTTTGCTGGATCCTTTTTCTTGATGACGCGCGAAGGGCGTTCGCAAAAGCGCTCCGAATGGCGTGTAATTTAAATGCGAGTCATAAGCGATGCGGACATTTTCCAAAACGCTCAGTTGTTTGAAGAGACGAATGTTTTGAAAGGTGCGTGCAATGCCGAGTCGCGCAATAGCAGCAGGGGAGCGACTTTGAATCGGGTTCTGCTGCCAAAAAATAGTTCCGGTCGTCGGCGTATAAAAACCGGTGAGCAAATTAAAGAGCGTCGTCTTTCCTGCTCCATTGGGGCCAATGATTCCGAGACATTCTTGTGGATGAACATGGAACGAAACATCTGCTAAACTCTGGCGCCCACCAAAACTTTTGGTGAGATTCGTCGTTTGTAAAATGGGAGAAGAGTTAAGCACAAGGAACGCAAATCAAAGAGGAATGAAGAATAGCCGCAAAAGAACGGAAAGAACACAAAAAAGAAGAATGCCTTGTTTTGGTTTTTTCTTTTGTTTTCTTTGCGTTCTTTTGTGATTAATGATTTTTATTTTTAAAAACGTTGGGCTTCAGCCATTGGAATTCTTTAAATCCCATCATTCCGCGTGGCCGAAAGATCATTAGCAAAACAAGCAGTAGGGGCATGACGACCATGCGCCAGACGCCGAGAGGTTGAAGTAGTTGATTGAGAATGGTGAAGACTCCTGCCCCCAAGAAAGATCCTGAGATGGAGGCGACGCCGCCGAGGTAGACCATTACTAGGATGTCAGTCGACTTTAAAACATCGAAGGAGCTTGGATTAATAAATTGAATTTGATGGGCAAAGAGGGCACCGGCAACTCCCGCAAAAAAAGAAGAGACGACAAAGGCAATCATCTTCGCCCTGCGTGTAGAGACACCCATCGCTTCCGCTGCGATTTCGTCTTCACGGATTGCTTCAATGCTACGACCAAATTTGGAATAGACCAAATTACGAATCAGCCAAAAAGAAACTAAGAAAAAAAGAAAAGCCCATGGCAATGTTGTCAATCGTGGAATGCCGAGAAAACCGCGAGGCCCACCGATGTAAGGAATATTTTCCAATCCCGATTTCACAATCATGAGAAAAGCGAGCGTGATGATCGCCAAGTAATCGCCACGTGTTTTAAAAGAAAGAAAAGCGAGAGGAACACCGACAAGCGAAGCCACACCTCCTCCAATCAAGACAGCACAAGGAAACAAGAGGTATGGGGCAACTCCAGGAAAAAGCCGAGCGGTCACGATTGCTGAGGTATAAGCGCCAAGCCCCATAAAAGCTGCATGGCCAACCGAGAATTCCCCCATGTATCCATTTACTAAGTTGAGACTCAACGAAAGAATCGCATTGATGAGGAGTGTGATGAGAATGAAGATCAGGTAGTCATTGAGGCAGTGAGGGAGGACGAAGGCAGCAACAGTGCTGAGAAAAATGATGGAGTAACGAGTGGCGAGTGGCGAGTAGCGAGTAGAAGAAAAATTTTTCATGTAAAAATTGAATTAGAAAAATGAGAAAGTTTTGAGCATGCAATAGATTTTCGATTTTAAAAAACTCTTCAACCCTTCAACTTTTCAACTCTTCAACAGCTGCGAAGCAGCTTCAGACTTTTTGAACTGGAGGTTGTCCCAAAATTCCATAAGGCTTTACAATCAAAATGAGTAACAATAAAGAATAGGCAATCAAATCACGGTAAGTCGAAGGGAGAAGTGTGACGCTAATGATTTCGGTAGCTCCCAAAATATAGCCACCAAGAACCGCGCCGCGTATATTTCCAATGCCCCCGATCACCGCAGCCACAAAGGCTTTCCAGCCGATGGCAATGCCCATCGAAGAAGAAATCACTGGATAGGCGAGGGCGTAGAGGAGGCCGGCAGAGCCGCCGAGAGCAGCGCCAAGCGCAAAAGTTAGTGAAATAATTTTGTTTGCAGGAATTCCTAAGAGCGGCACCATCGCACGATCAAAAGAGAGTGCTCGCATCGCAATTCCAAAACGTGTTTTGCGAATAATCAAATCGAGTAAGATCATCAAGAGAACTGAAATGCCAATGATAGTCAGTTGAAGTGAAGAAATAGTTACACCTCCAACATAGTAAGACGTGTTGACCAAAAGTGTCGGCATGTGACGCGGGTACGGACTAAAACCAAGCGTGACATTTTCAATAATGAGTCCACATCCGAGAGCGGTAATGATGGCTGAGACTCGAGGGGCATTACGAATCGGGCGATAAGCAAAACGTTCAATCAAAACCCCAAAAAGAGCAATGACCGTCATTGTTAAGAGTAAGGCGATCCAAAAAGGAA
>VHCR01000159.1 GCA_016871655.1 Verrucomicrobiota bacterium | reverse complement strand
TGACGCCTTGCTAGCACTAAAAATTCCTGCGTATAATTTTCCTAAAATTTATTCGTCATTGGTATAAAAGAAAATTTAAATATGAAACTTTTTTTCCTCACCTTGTTTGTCCTCATTCCTATACTCACCATGACTGGATGCGAGACGGAAGGAGAGAATCGAACGACTTCTCAAAGTGCGATCCCATGGAATCGGCCATCCTCTTGGGAGGGGGCTGGGATGTTAGGCGCCATGGGGATGGGAAGCCACTGATAAGGTTTTAGGTAATAGGTTGTAGGATTTTTAGATCGTGAATTAATTTGAAAATCGAAACAATTTTTTGTTAGCGAAGAGAATAATGATATGGATTTTGGCAGCCCTACCACCTACCACCTACCACCTACCGCCTCTTCCCCACTTCTTGCCATCGACCCGTCACTCCGTTCTACCGGCTTTGCTATTTTAGAGGGATCCGATCAAAAAGTGCGCTGTTTGGAATATGGAGTGATTCACAATCCTCAGTCTCTTAGTGTGGCTGCTTGTTTAAAAAATATTCATGAGCGATTGGCTGAAGCGATTGACAAGTATCATCCGGAGGCGATGGCCCTCGAACAGATTATTTATGTCAAAAGTTTATCGGTTGCCATTGTGATGGGAAGCGCTCGTGGTGCGGCTTTGCTGGCGGCGGAACAAGCGGGGCTTTCCGTTTATGAATATCCTCCGAAGCGAATCAAGCAAGCTGTTGTTGGACGAGGTGGCGCCGTCAAAGATCAAGTGGGATTCATGGTGCGCGCTCTCTTGGGTTTAAGAGAAACGCCGCCGAGTGATGCTGCGGATGCGATTGCAATAGGACTCACGCATTTGCGAGCGATGGCAACGGTGCTACCGAGCAATGTTAAAGTGTCTAAGACAAAGAAAGAAAAACGATTCACAGCAATGGAGGGAATAGAAGGGATGAAGGAAAAATAATATTTTAAAGTTTTGTTTTTTAAACGCTCTAAAAATGGCCACAGTTTTATTTAATATGCTCTAGTTCCAAAATTTTGGTGCTGTTTTTCAAAAGATACTTCATTTTATAAAACATGTTTTCATCTTCTATCCCTCTTCCATCCCTGTGAATTCTCTTTTAACAACTTACTGGCTAGCCCGCAAATTTCATACTGATCCTGCTACGGCTTGCGAAAACCTTATGGATACAGCGTCAGGCTCAGATTGCTCCTCGGGCGGTATGGAGCATACAGCCGTCGTCGCAACCCATCGCCTTCCTTGTCTGCATCAAGATTCGCGGCGCCTCGCGACGAATCAGTATGAAATTTGCGGGCTAGGTCGCATCAGCTACGAAGAAGGTCTTCGCCTCCAAGAAGAACTCGTCGCGCAAAAAATTGCTGGAGATGAAAAAAATTATCTTCTTCTGCTCGAGCATGAGCCAGTCTATACGATTGGAAGGACGCTTGATGTTTCCAGTCTCGGAGAGAAAGAATTACCTCATCCTCTCCATCGTATCGGGCGTGGTGGCCAAGCTACGTATCATGGTCCTGGGCAGCTGGTCGCATATCCGATTATTGATCTCACCTTGATTGGACGCGATCTCCATCGCTACTTGCGCTTGTTAGAAGAAGTGATTATTCAGACGCTCGCGCTTTATAAAATCGAAGGCCATCGTCGTGAAGGAATGACCGGTGTTTGGGTCGATAATCGCAAGATCGCCTCGCTCGGCGTCGGCGTGAAAAAATGGATTTCCTTTCACGGCCTCGCACTCAATGTCTGCGGCGACCTTTCTCCTTTTCGAGAGATCACGCCGTGTGGACTAGCAGGTGTTGAGATGACGTCGATAGAACGAGAAAGGAACGGATTTTCTCTTGCTCTTGTTGATGTAGCTGAACAGCTGGCAGAAATTTTTGAAAAATTAGTTTTTCTTAATAAATGTAATTTTCAGCTTGATACCAATTATTAATAGAACTAAATGCTGAATCCTCTAAATTGCTATCAGGACCAAAGAATTTTTGAAGGAAAGCATAATATTCAGGTTGTTGTTCTTGAATTTCTTCACGCGAAAAGGGATGCCTATGACTTTTACCGCTCAGGAAAGTTGTAGCAGTACAAGCAAAGAATTCGTTAACGTTAGAAAAGAGATACTCTTGATGAGGGTATGGTTGTTTTGAATAGAGATCAGAACACGATTTTAAGTCATCATAGTAACCATAACAGTAATTTGCTTTGGCATGATTATAAAATGCTATAATTTGTGGATTCATCGATCTTCCAGGAACATAAATATCATGAATCGCATGCATACATTCATGGAGTAGTGTATCATAATTTGCAAAGTTATGAGCAGGATCTCCACATATTGCGGCATTGAGTGTAATGTAGGCTCCCCCAAAAATAGTAGTTCGCGGGATGTATCTTCCTATAAAAGCATAATCTTTCTTACCAGATGAGGCAGGATTGTAAGCTATGACTGCTGTGATAAAAAGCTGATGAAGAAAATTTGAGAGAGTGGGAGAAAATTCAATAGAATTGACCACTTCTACTTGCTTTTGAAACGTTGCTCTAAGAGTTTTTTGATGTACTGAGTCGTTTTGAAAGATGGTATCATCAAGGTAAAAACCACCATATTCAAATCCAAAAAGATTCATACCATTAAAGGCAATAATAAAAAGAAATAAGCACAGGCATTTCATGTTTTTAATAAAAGGGGGGAGGAAAACTTATACTATAGTGTATTAAATTGAAAAGGGCATGTTAGAAGCGCTGAAATTTTTTCTTAGAACAAGGCCGAAGATCGAAGCGCTATCTGAAGATAACGTGAGATCTGAGAACGCAGTTCTAAGGAAAAAGAGCAAGCTTATCGCGTGCCCTTTTCAATTTAATATACTATATCTCCATGAAATATCCCGGTTAATAGTCCAGCTAATAAGTGAAGATCGTATGAGAGTCGATTTTAACAAAATGCAAAATTCATTTGTCATGGGGATATGAGCTTTTTTTTAAATAAAACGAGGCAATAAAAATAAAATTTTTTAACAGCTCCTTGCCATGAGTTGTCAAAATTGATTCCGGGTGAAATTGGACGCCAAAAATGGGAAATTTGCGATGACGAAGGCCCATGATTTCTCCTTCTGCGGTTGATGCAGTGATTTCAAGGCAATCAGGAAAGGCTTCTCGATCGACAATCAAGCTATGATAGCGTGTTGCTTGAAAAGGATTGGATAAATTTTTAAAAAGATCTTCGTTGTTGTGATAGATTAACGAAGTCTTGCCGTGTAGTTGGTGAGAGGCTTGAAGGACTTTTCCTTCAAAAACGTCAGCGATGCATTGATGGCCGAGACAGACACCCAAGATCGGAGTTTTTCCAGCGAAGTAACGAATCGCATCGCAGCTGATGCCGGCTTCTTGAGGATTGCCAGGCCCTGGTGAGATGCAGAGGAGATCGGGTTGAAGATGCTCCATCTCTTCGAGAGAGA
Source organism: Verrucomicrobiota bacterium (assembly GCA_016871655.1). Classification (GTDB taxonomy): domain Bacteria; phylum Verrucomicrobiota; class Verrucomicrobiia; order Chthoniobacterales; family UBA6821; genus CAIWMF01. The sequence goes on along the minus strand of VHCR01000159.1, from coordinate 765 downwards.
TCTTGTCATTTTCAACAACATGAATCGTGGTTCCGAGCTCGCCAAAATATTGAACGAGGTTGTAGGTGAACGAGTCGTAGTTGTCGATGAGAAGAAGGTTCACAGGTTACAGCTTTATAGGTTACAGATGAGGTGACCTGAGGAATGAATTCAACTTTTTAAAGTGATCTTTCACTAATGATTAGTGAACTGAACAGCTGTTACCTCCGACCTGCGAAGCGTGCAGCTTCGCGTTGCACTTCGCGGTCAACCGCTTTCTTTTTTAAATCGTGGCGGCGGTCGGCGGCGTGCTTTCCTTTGCCGAGGCCGATCTCAACTTTGACACGGCCATGCTTCCAATAGAGGCGGAGTGCGGGAAGGGCTCGTCCTTGATGTTGGGTGTGGACAAGGAGTCGCTCGATTTCTGATTTGTGCAGCAGCAGTTTACGACGACGTTTAGGATCATGCGTTTCATGACTCGCTTGTTCGTAGACTTGAATTGTGGCGTCGTAAAGAAAAACTTCTTTTTTTTCAACGCGTGCAAAGGCTCCTAACAAATCAACCCGTCCTTGGCGAATCGATTTTACTTCGGTGCCCAACAGCGAGATGCCTGCTTCTAATTTTTCGCTGATTTCAAAATCACGAAATGCTTTGCGATTGGTAACGATTTCCATAAAAAAAGTTTGAGTTATACCAATGACGGATGAATTTTAGGAAAATTATACGCAGGAATTTTTAGCGCTAGCAAGGCGTCAGAGCGTGCTGCTACCGAGGTAACAGTAGCGA
>VHCR01000158.1 GCA_016871655.1 Verrucomicrobiota bacterium | reverse complement strand
AGGGCATTGGCATCTTTTAAAAAATAATGCTCATGACATGGCTGACATCGCGATTCCTTGTCTTTGGCTAGCGCTGGCATGGTTGGTCTGGATGAGTTTTCAAACCATTCATTCTCTTGTTGGAGGGAAGTCATGGAGAACTTGGTTTTTGTTAGCCGTCTTTTTAGCGACGCCGTTGTTTCGCATAGTCGCTCATTTCCCGCTGTTCAGCGATATTCGCTCTCCTGAATCATTTTGGAGTGTTGGCGGCTTTTGTGCTTTAGCAGCGGCTGTGGGAATGGTGACCGTGGCACTTTTTACAAAAGTTGTTCCCATTCGATTCCGCATGATCACTGCTATTGGTGTTGGATTGCTTTTTTTATTAGAACTCTATCCCATTCATTCTGCTTACTGGACGCGAGGTCTTCCCGAGGAACTTTTTGCTGATTACGATCAATCACTGACTTTTTTAAAAAATGCGCCGCTACCAGGGCGAGTTCATCCGCTCTGTAGTCGTTATTTTTACATGACGATTCCACAGAAGACAGGCCGCTCACTCAGTACGGAAGCGCTTCTGCGGCACTTTGAGTTGCAATGGATTCGGCATTTCGAAGCAGCAGGGATGGCCAATATCGAGACGATGAAAACTTATTTTAATCTTGCTGGCGTTTCTTACATTTTCATCGACAAAGAAGACCCTCTCACGCCGAAGCAGGCCCAAGACGTGTATCGTTCCACTTTTCCGACTGTTTTTGAGAATCGTTCCATTCTGATTTTAGCGAATGAGACCTCACTCTACCCTGCTTTTTTAGCTGGTAATTTTGTTGTATTGCCACCAGAGAGTTATCAGTTGGCACCAATGGTCTTGCAGTTAGCGCGGATGAATCTCCTTGGGGTAGAGCTTCCTCAACTTGATCAAGGGCAGGGTGGTTTTGCCGGAAAATCAACTGGTATCAATCAAGTCGAACTTCTTCCGCAATATCAAAAAAGTGGAGGAGCTCCTTTTCTGCGTGTTGCTTCTCTTGGTAATCGTTCCGATGATTATGGAAAAATGATTTATCATTTGCCATCGACAGCTTCGGGATGGCTAGCCGTGACCGAGGCCTTCCACCCGGATTGGCAGGCCTTTATTGATGGGCAACCGGTGAGTGTGCATCGTGCGGCAGCTGCATTGCTTGCCGTCTACGTGCCTCTTGGTTCTCAAGAAATTATTTTTAAATTTGTTCCGCCAGTTTGGTATGCCATCGCGTTTTATCTCGGATGCTTGTTTTGGTTGGTCGCGTTGGGTGGATTTTTATTTTTGCGCACTCGTTGGGCGAAACCTCAATGGAAAGATTACTGGAACGGAAATTAATTTTTCAAATCAAGGGAATAGTTTTTCAACGCAGGCAGCCATTCGTTTGCCCAGGCGATGACGCTGTCGATTCCTTCTTCGAGTTCTATCGTCGGTTGCCAATCAAGTTCGTGATGGGCTGTGACTTTCTCTAGCCCGCCATCTACAGTTTTTCCAGGAGGATTACCACTAAGAGTTACAATATCTTCCAGGCGCACATTCATGCGATTACAAATCAAGGCCACCAGTTCGCATATCGAAATAACACGATTGGTAGTAAGAGGATAAATTTTTCCAGGAGCTCCTTGGCTAGCCACTTGGAAGATACCAGTGGTAAGATCATTGATGTGCATGAAAGATTGCATGGCATCATCTCCATTGTGAAGAGGGATTTTTTTTTCTAATAAAATCGAAAGAACAATTTTGGGAATCAGTTTGTGAACTTGTTGGCCTGGGCCGTAAACATGAGTGGCTGGAGTGACAATGATCGAAGGTTGATTCTCAAGTTCATCGTGAATTTCAATGCGTCCATCATCAGCACAATGAATGATGCGATGTGGCTGGTACTCATTGATGATGTTGATTGTCTTAGTAGGATGATCGTTGGCATCTAGTTGCTCTAAGATCAAGTTGTGTTTGTATCCTATTTTCCAATTATAAGGATTAAAAGGGTTGCTTTTTTTTGTAGATCGATTGAGACCCAAGACATGGAACCCTTTGGAGAGCGCATGATGCACAACGTGGCTTCCTTCAAAAGAGTGGCTTCCAATGATAGCAATTTTTCTCTTCATGGTTTTTATAATAACAGATTAAAATAACAATTTTGTTTTTAAGAAATATAAGATAGAGTCTAGAGGAATTTTATCATGAACACACTCTCTATTCGCAATCTTCACGCTTCCATTGGTGACAAACCGATTCTTCGGGGTCTCAACTTGGAGATCCCTCAAGGCGAGGTCCATGCCATTATGGGAAAAAATGGTTCTGGTAAAAGCACACTTGCCAAAGTCATGGCTGGACACCCTGATTACACGGTGACGGAAGGAGATGTCTTGCTCAATGGGCAAAGCATCTTTGGCATGGAGCCAGATGAACGAGCGCGCTTGGGACTTTTCTTAGCTTTCCAATATCCGATGGAAATTCCCGGAGTGACTATTGCTAACTTCATTCGAGCCGCTCTGCAGGCTCGTCTTCCCGAGGGAGATGAATTGGAGGCGACGGAGTATTACGCACAGCTTTATAAAAAAATGGATGAGCTTGGTATGCCTCGTTCCTTTACATCACGTTCGGTGAATGAAGGATTTTCTGGTGGAGAAAAAAAACGGTGTGAGATTTTGCAAATGGCAATGCTTCAACCGTGCTACGCTGTGCTTGATGAAACCGATAGCGGGCTTGACATCGATGCGTTGAAAATTGTTTCTTCAGGTGTCAATGCACTTCGCGGTCCCGAAGTCGGTATGCTTGTCATCACTCATTATCAACGCCTCCTCAACTATATTGTGCCTGACAAAGTCCACGTGATGACGGAAGGGCAAATTGTTTTGAGCGGAGGAAAAGAACTTGCGCTGAAGCTCGAAGCCGAAGGTTACGATTGGGTGACGGCGCTCTGAAAGAGCGCCGAGTTTAAGTAAAAAGTTGAAGTTATGAAATCCTTTGAAGATCTTGAAGTATGGCAACGAAGTTGTAGTCTTGTTGTGCAGATTTGTAGAGAGTTAAAGAATTGGAATAATTTTGCACTCCGTGATCAATTAATGAGGGCTTCAATTTCATTACCTTCAAATATTGCAGAGGGTGCAGAGCGATTTTCTCGAAAAGAGTTTATTCAATTTCTTGGATACGCAAAGGGTAGTGCAGGCGAAATGAGAACCCAAATTGCTATTGCTAATCAATTAGGTTACATTGAAGAAAATATAACTCAAATTTGGATGCATGAACTCAAAGAAATTGCAGCCATGATTTTTGGATTAGCGCGTTCTGTACAAAAAAATAGATTTATAGATTCTCAGTTATTTTCTGCCATTGCATAGCAATGGCCTCGAAACTTCAACTTCAACTTTTAACTTTCACTGTCGTCAAGTTATGAACAACTTCGAAACGTCATCTTCCTCCACAATGGCAGAACAAGTAGCCATCGATCGCTCCGTTGGCGACTTTCGCTACGATGTTGACTATGCCTTTGATGCTGGAGTTGGATTAACGGAGAAGACCATTGATTACATTTGTGATGTGAAGGGAGATCCTGATTGGGTACGGCAATTTCGGAAAGATGGGTACAAGAAATTTCTGGAGAAACCAATGCCGACGCATTGGGCGACCAAAGATCTCGATAATATTGTCTTTGAAAACATTCGCTATTATCTGGCGCAGGGACAGGCTCCAAAACGTACTTGGGAAGAGGTTCCCGAAGAGGTAAAAAAAACTTTTGAACGACTTGGAATTCCCGAACAGGAGCGAAAATTTCTTGCCGGTGTCGAAGCTCAGTTTGATAGCGAAGCAGCTTACTCCAACATCAAAGAAGCGGTTGGCAAGCAAGGTGTCATCTTTGTTGGAAGCACCGAAGGGTTACAGAAGCATCCCGAGATTTTTAAAAAATGGTTTGGAAAAGTTATCCCAAGCGGCGATAACAAATTTAGCGCACTGAATAGTGCAGTCTTTAGCGGTGGGAGTTTTATCTATGTTCCACCTGGAGTGAAGGTCTCTCATCCTCTCCAGGCCTACTTCCGGATCAATGCTCAAAACTTTGGGCAATTTGAACGAACGCTCATCATTGCTGATGAGGGAGCTGAAGTGACTTACATGGAAGGCTGCACCGCGCCAAAATTTGAGACGGCAACATTGCATAGCGCCGTGGTCGAGCTGGTCGCGCTGAAAGGAGCAAAAATTCAATACATCACGGTGCAAAATTGGAG
>VHCR01000157.1 GCA_016871655.1 Verrucomicrobiota bacterium | reverse complement strand
AATCCGACAGCATCTGTTAATTCGATATAAGTTTGAACATAGTTTGCAATATTCAATGCATCATGATTTAAATCATCAACCAACTGATCTAGCACTGGGTGCACTTTGAGCTCAGGCGTTTTATCAAGCTCCGTGAAATGTACCCACTGTGTAGCATCCGGAGTAGCAAGAGTGTCTTGCACCATCGCCGTATGATGCAATAGTTCATCAACACTCTTTCCCAAATAGGAACTGGGACTCACAGCGTTTTGAAAAGAAGGCTGATGAATAAATAAAGTGCTCCAGGAATCAGGTTGACTAAAATCCAAACCATAAGTCAGGTTGTAACTGTCATGATTTTCTGGCGCATCAGCTTGATAAGCTAGAGGCGTTCCTATTCGGGGATCGTCGGGGAGAGGAGCTATTCCTTTAAAGCTCACTTTATAATAAAATAAATCATTAGCACTACGATGCGTCATGATGAGCGGCACTATAAAATCACTATTGCCCCACGTGGCATCCTTACTTCCAAATTGATACTCCACCTTCGTATCAAAATCCAAAACCTTACCATGAATATTATTTGTTAAATGATAATCTTGGATATAAAACTGCTTTCTTAAAACTTCCATCTGCTCTGGATCAGTGCTACTCGGCAAGTTGTTTGTTTGCGCAAAAACAGGAGCTACATTGACTGTCCCATTTTCAAAATCACTTTTTTCATAGACCTCAATTTTAAGAGCTCCTAGAGGTGCTGGGCGTCCAGCAATAATACCGAAGTGATAATCTTGATTAACGAAGAGTGGTGTTCCAGTTTTTGCACTGCTCCCAAAAGCCATCATCGGAGGAGCCCCTCCAACAATTTGATTATTTAGTTTAGGAAGAAAGTTACTAAACTGACAAGGGCGCTGCAGTCCATTCCAAGCGAATAAAGCAGGATCAATAATATGCTGACATGGAGCATTGAACTCCGAAGTCGTTCTTAAAAACCAAGGGTATTCATTTCCATAGATGGAACTAAAATTTTGAATATGATCAAGAAAATCTCCCCGTTCTTCATCAACAGCAATGATCGAAGAAAGATAATCTTGCCTGCTACTAACACCATTGTAGCTAAGAAGTCCGCGGGTATAACGATTCGTCGGCAAAACATCAAAGGCCGTACTAACATGTTCTACCCTCCCTGCAAGATCACAGACATCGGCCTTAACAACATAAGCTCCTGGTATATTGTTGCTGCCAAAGGAAAGTTCATATTCCTTTAAAACAGGATGATCTAAAATCGTTCCATTGGAAAAAGTAATCTTCGAAATGATTTCTGGGTGAGGAATACAAATAACGATAACAATATTAGTTTTTTCATAATAAGGTCCCGTCGCCACAAGATCTACTGCCGCAGCATCTCCCAGAGATTCCCATTGATACTCTTTGGGAATGAAATCTTCTGCATTTGCCTGTTGCCACAGGAACAGTAGCAGCATCAAAACAAGGCCTATTTGCTTTTTCATATGGAGGGAAAGGGCTCGATGAAGTTGGGCAAATGAATTTCTTCACTCACCCAACTCATCAATAGTTCTCGGAGCTATGAAGAATTACTCAACAACTTGAATACTGAGACTCTTCTTAATCTCTCCAGCATAACCAACCATAAGCGTCACTTGACCTGGCTTCAATCCAGTGCAAATGAGATTCAAATCCAGACAGCCTCCAGCTGAGGGAGTAACCCCTGCTGCTGTAACGCTCATAAGACTTTGGTCATCTGGACCAAAAAAGAGCGAACATTGACCATTTTCTATGTCAAACGGATTATAATGAAGTGGTACAATCAATGATTGGTTTACAGTAATGGTAATAGGATCTGTTCCATCAATCTCTCGTTCTGTTATGACTCGCATTGAAGGAGAGGCCTCTTGTGAAGAAGGTACAAGTTGCACCGATTGGCTCTGACCTCCTCCATCATCTGCCCAAACAAAGTTACTACCGGCAATGACCAACATAACTGCTAATTTGATTACTGTTTTCATCTTATTTATAGGGTTAGGGGTTACTTCACTCATGCTCAAAAAAACTGATCAATTTTTTAGTTTTGATGAACATTCACAACAATAATTAACTTTTGTGATATTGCGTTACTAACATTCAACTCCTCCTAACTCAAGAAAAATTTCCCTTTTTTTTGAGGTTAGCGCCTATCAATTTTTAGGATTAAAAGCAATTAAAAACCAACATGTTACATAAAATATTCTCCTTGACATTGGAGCTTATTTATGCCTTTCCTGACAAATTCTACTTTTTCCCACACTCGGCCTTTGTTAAGAGGATGGCTTTTCATCACACATAGCGTTGGTCCAATGAGAAAATATAGTGTATTAAATTGAAAAGGGCATGTTAGAAGCGCTGAAATTTTTTCTTAGAACAAGGCCGAAGATCGAAGCGCTATCCGAAGATAACGTGAGATCTGAGAACGCAGTTCTAAGGAAAAAGAGCAAGCTTATCGCGTGCCCTTTTCAATTTAATAAACTATATTGCATCGGCGCGATGCCCCTCGATCTCAACGCCCCTTTCAAAATCATTGGCACTCTCACCCTCCCCTATCATCACCCCCTGAGAAAATGAACGCGAAGGCTACGTCCTCAACGTCGTCTACAGCTGCGGTGCGACGATCCACTGTGATCACCTCATCTTGCGCTACGGCCTCAGCAATAGTGCCACCAACATTGTTACGATCGAACTGAAGGAACTTTTTGCGGCGTTGAAAAAGAAATAAACCGAGAGGTTCACTCTTCTTCCAAAAAATCAGCGATATCAATGATTTTAAAAAAACAAGATTCGGTTTCTACAGCTGGAGAAACGCCTCCCAAATGGAAGAGCACGGGAAGAGCCGCAAAGCCTCTTGGAATCTTGAGTGCTCGAATTTTTTTTTGCACTTGATGGATCACTTCTTTATCGAGCTCTCGCTTTTTAAATTTGAATTCGTTGATCAATAAATTGTTTGTTTGTGTTTGAATCAGATAATCAATCTGACACCCTTCTTGCGTTGTTCTCTTGGATTGTCGGTACGGCCCATCACAGACGACATCCGTCGCGGACAAGCCAAGGGCTTTAAAAAGCAGAGAGCGATTTTGCAGCAGCAAGTACTCAACCTGAAGTCCCAAGTGTGCCTCCCAGCCAGGCAACGAGGACAACGCTATCTTGCGAAAGGCATTCAACGAAATTTTTTTTAAATACCCCTCGATCACTCTCAGATAAAATCGCATGTAAGGATCGCTGATGCGATAGAGACTTTGTTTAAGAGGTTTGGTTGTTTTAAAAGACCAAAGCGGTTGTTTTTCAACAAACCCAGCAGTCACCAAGTGCTCCATCATGCTACTCAACGTTCCACTGTGAGGAAAATCAATCGCCGTGCGTACTTCGGCGAGTGTTTTGGCTCCTTCCTTAAGTGTAGTTAATATTTTTTTGTAAACAGTTCCCTTGCGATCAAAAAGATCGTGAAAAATGTTATCAAACTCTAACACTAACAACCCATTTTTCTCAAAGGCAAGCTGCTTGATGTTTTCATCCGCTGTCATGGAGGGATTGAGTTGTTCCAAGTACCATGGAACTCCACCGAGAATGCTCAGCACTTTGTAGAGATCGTAGTAAGAACTTTTAAATCCTATTTTTTTTAAGAGTTGAGCACTCTCAACAATCGTCAAGGGTTCCAGAGTAATACTCAAATTCACACGCCCAAAAAATGCTGTGCTTTTTAAAATATTTTCTTCAATCCAAGTCGAAACAGATCCACAAAAAACGAGGAGCATCTGCTTTTGTTGCTTATCCCACCAGGCTTTCAGCTTGGGAATGAAGCTGGGGTCTTTTGCCCCCATCCAAGAGATCTCATCAAACAAAATAATATCACCCGCTTTGATGTGCAGGGAGAGATGTTCAAAAGCGTCACTCCAATCCAAAAAAGTCATCGGCGGAATCTTCAAGATCAGAGAAAATTGCCTCGAAAAGTGATCTCGTTGATCTTGATCCGTCATTCCATCTTGCGGAGCAAGACCTGCAAAACTCCAAAATCGATGACCTTTGCGCGAAGCTGCAAACTCAGCTATCAAGCGGCTCTTCCCAATTCTCCTTCTCCCATTAACAACAACAAGACTCGGCTTCCGTTTAGAGTAGAGTGCTCGCAGGCTTTCTAGCTCTGGCTTTCGCCCAATGAATGGAGATCCTTTTTGCATTTTTGTTATCTTTCAACAATACAAAAATATATCTT
>VHCR01000156.1 GCA_016871655.1 Verrucomicrobiota bacterium | reverse complement strand
TACAGGTTGCGTTGTAGCAGTTGAAGTTGAAAGTTGAAGTTGAAGTTTTCGATTTGCCTACGGCAAAAGGTATAGTGTATTAAATTGAAAAGGGCAGGCGATAAGCTTGCTCTTTTTCCTTAGAACTGCGTTCTCAGATCTCACGTTATCTTCGGATAGCGCTTCGATCTTCGGCCTTGTTCTAAGAAAAAATTTCAGCGCTTCTAACATGCCCTTTTCAATTTAATACACTATAAAATTTTTTATTTCGCGAAGCGCTCGAAACTTAAACTTAAACTTGTTACTTAAACTATCGCGCAGCGATTACCATCCCTGAATTATTCCGCCTCCAAAAAGTTTCTGCGCTTGTGCGAGGACTTCAGCGCTTTGATAAGCTTTGATGAATTCCTGGACTTCTTGGCGATTTTGATTCTCCTCTCGTGCAACGATGATATTGACGTAAGGAGAATCTTTTTCTTCAACAAATAATCCATCGCGTGTTGGGAGGAGGTTAATTTGTGAGGCGTAAGTGGTGTTGATGATTGCGACATCAACGTCTTCGAGCGAGCGAGGCAGTTGAGCGGCCTCGAGTTCAATGAATTGAAGATGTTTCGGATTCTCGACGATGTCGAGGGGTGTTCCCGTCAGTCCAACATTTTCTTTTAACTTAATAAGTCCTTGTTTTTGAAGTAGGAGAAGGGCACGTCCGAGGTTAGTCGGATCGTTGGGAAGAGCGATTTTAGCTCCTTCGCGGAGTTGATTGAGTTGATTGATTTTTTTAGAATAGGCAGCAAGAGGAAAAATAAAAGTGTTTCCAACTGGAACAAGGTGATAACCGTGATCTGTGACTTGAGCCTCAAGATACGGTCTGTGTTGGAAGACGTTGACGTCGATACTTCCATCGTTAAGCGCGATGTTAGGTGTGGTGTAATCAGAAAAAGTGACAATCTGCACAGTCAGATTATATTTTTCTTTAGCGATCTTCGCGGCTGTTTCCATCAACTCTGACTCACGACCGCTGATTACACCAACTTTTAAAAGATGATCTTCCGTTTTTTTTCGCTGGCAGGCGGTGAGAGCAAGTGTGGTGAGAAGAAGTAGGGGTAGGAGAAATTTCATGGTTGCAAAATTTTATGCTTCTTTAGCAAAATCAAGAATCTGATCAATGTGCATGTCGTGAGAGTCATCCCAATAGATGAGCCTATGGTCATGCTTCACGGACAAAAAAAATCCAATATTAGATAACTTTTTGTATGCTGGAGAATTCAAAAAGCGTTTCATGCTTAACAAGAGATGTCGTTGATCAGACAAAGTGATATCTAACGAAAAATTTTCGTGAGGAATTACTTCAAGAATTTTAGTTCTGTTTAACATGGTCTTATTTCAAGGGAGCAATTTTGAAGATTTCTTGGCCAGAGATTGCTAATTTCCAGTCAGCCATTAACTCTTCTTTATGAATTTCTATCCAAGCTTCTACCAGTTTGCGTTGCTTGTTCGGTAGCTCGCCTTCAATAATAGAAGTATCTTCAATCGAAAAGACAGCTTCATTGTCTTGATACAGCACATGAATATGAGGTAGGTGATGACGGGCATTATCGTAAAAGAACATTTGGATAATGATGCCGTAGAAAAAAGAAATTGTTGGCATAATAATGAAGCGCGCTGATGAAGAAACTACTTCGTTAAATTTGAAGAAAATCTTACCGATGATCGACCTTTTTGACAAGGTAATGCCCCGCGCTCTGAATCAACTGCACGAGCAAAATCAAAATCAGAACTGTTGCTAACATGACAGCTCCATCAAATCGCTGATATCCATAGCGGATACCTATGTCGCCTAGGCCGCCGCCACCAATAGCTCCTGCCATCGCTGAATAATTGACTAATGTAATCATCGTGATCGTGACGCTATTGAGAAGGCCAGGTAATGCTTCGGGTAGAAGAATTTTGGTGATCACTTGAAAGGGTTGTAGGCCCATGGCTTGAGCCGCATCCATGAGACCTGGCGGAATTTCCATGAGAACGCCTTCAACTAAGCGAGCCATGAAGGGAATGGCTGCAACAGTCAGTGGTACGATCGCAGCTACAGTTCCAATGCTGCTTCCTGCGATGAGTCGTGTAAAGGGAATGATTGCGACCATGAGGATAATGAAGGGAATCGAACGGCCAGCATTGATCAGCATCTCTAGAATTTTTTGAACACGTGGGAGTGGCAAAATTTGGCCAGGGCGCGTGATATGCAAAATGACTCCCAGGATTAATCCAAGCAACGAGGCAAAGAGCGTAGAGACACAAACCATGAGGACGGTTTGTCCAAGTGCAGCTATAAGTAATTTAATCATTGATTCTGACATATCCTAAGACTTCCAGTTGAATGTTATTCTGAATAAAAAATTGTTGAGCGGCTTTACATTGATGCTGCGTTCCAAAAAGTTCCGCAAGAAGGTAGCCAAATTTGATGCCACCTGCATATTCGACATCAGCACTGAGAATGCTGATATCGATGTTGAAGAGACGAGATGCTTCCGAGATCAAGGGCTTGTCGACCGTATTGCCGGTGAATCCGAGCTTCACCAAGGGGTAACTTTGATCGCATGGTGTCGGTTTCATGCGGGTGGCATATTCTTCAGGAATTTTGAGATGAAAGGTCGCGTTAATAAAATTGCGAGCAACTGCTGTCGTAGCATTACTAAAAATGGAGGTGACTTTTCCTCGTTCCACTAACTTTCCTTGATCTAAAATGGCGACTTCATCGCAAATAGTTTTGATGACATCCATTTCATGAGTGATAAGCAAGATGGTGAGTCCCAATTTTCGATTAATTTCTTGAATGAGATTTAAAATAGAGTGTGTCGTTTTAGGATCTAAGGCGGAGGTGGCTTCGTCGCAAAGCAAGACTTTAGGAGAGGGTGCCAAGGCGCGGGCGATGCCAACACGTTGCTTTTGCCCTCCAGAGAGCTCTGCAGGGTAGGCCATGGCACGGTCTGCCAGCCCGACAAGTTGAAGTAATTCTTCGACGCGTTGTTTAATTTCTTTTTTAGAAAATCCTATTAGTTCCAATGGCAAGGCAATGTTTTCAAAAACGGTGCGTGAAGAAAGCAAATGAAATTGCTGAAAAATCATTCCTATTTTGCGGCGTGACTCTGCTAAATCTCTGCGGTTGAGATGAAGAAGATTCATTCCATCTACAATGATGGAGCCCTGATCAGGACGTTCCAAAAGATTGACCATGCGAATCAAGGTACTCTTTCCTGCGCCAGAAGGACCAACGATTCCCATGATTTTTCCAACAGGAACATGAAGATTAATGTTATCAAGAGCAGCGATCGTATTAGGACCAGAATGATATCTTTTATAAATGCCGTTGAGTTTGATCATCGAAGAGGAGAGAGGCTGGAGGCTGAATGCTAAGGGCTGAAGGGAAAAACAGGAATTTAAAGAGGAGTTTCTGCTTTTAATTGTGCTTTTAAAAACGTTGTGTCTGGAGATTCTGGGATAAGCAAGGATTTTTGCATGTTTGCTGGAATGAAGAAAAACTGACCAGGTGTAAATGTTTTCGTTCCGCAGCAAACACGACCGGTGAGGCAGGTAATTAAAGAAAAATTATTTTTTTCTGTGGCGCAATGAGGTTCGGTTAAATGTATTTTTTCAATTTCAAAATAAGGACAATCAGCAATGAGTGATTGATCTTCAGGCTGGAGGCTTGGCTCGTAGTCTTCAAAGTCAATTGATGCGAGTGATTCTGCGAGGTGAAGCTGGCGCGGCTTTCCATCAAGACCTTTGCGGTTCCAATCAAAAACGCGATACGTCGTATCGCTGTTCTGTTGAATTTCAGCAAGCATGATTCCTTTTCCAAGTGCATGAAGACGACCGCTGGGAATGAATATACTTTTTCCAGCGTGCGCGGGAGTACGATGAAGAGTCGACTCGACAGTGCCATCACGCACCGCTTTTTCAAAGATTTCACGCGTCACGCCGCGACGAAGGCCAACATCAATCGTAGCACCAGGGTCTGCTTCCAAAATATACCAACATTCGGTTTTTGGCTCGCCTCCAAGCCGCTTGGCCTGGACTTCTGGCGGGTGTACTTGAAGTGAGAGTATTTCTACTGCATCAAGTAATTTGCAGAGGAGGGGAAAGCGAGAAGCAGGATTTTTTAAATGAGTTGTTCCAAAAATCTCTTCGCGATGATCGTTCCAAAGCTCATGGAGTGTCTTTCCCGCGAGGTTCCCTTCCTCAACAACACTCTGCGCTTCTGGTCGATCCACGATGGCCCAAAGTTCACCAATTTTTTTTCCTGCTGGAAGTGAAAAA
>VHCR01000155.1 GCA_016871655.1 Verrucomicrobiota bacterium | reverse complement strand
TAACTAAGATAGAAAATATGAATAGAAAAGCCAGGATCATGGCATTTTTTTGCAGGAGATAGAAAAAAGCTCAACAGCAAAAGAAAAAACAAGGGGGGACATTGCATTGGGGTTTAAAACGGTCGCTTAACAAACATTTTTTCATCTATTCTTGCTGCGACTCTTGCTGCTAATTTTGCTGCCGCTTTTGTTGCTTCCTCTAAAATATGTTGCTCCACTTTTTGTTCTTCTTTAATTTGATGAACAATTAGTTGATAAGCTTGCTTCCTGCTCTCCATATAACGATCTAATTTTTCCCGAATAGATAAGATCGTTTTTTGAAGCCCCCCCTCAGATTTCTCTTTAACATTGGACCCATCTCTTTTATCCGATAAATGTAATTCGTTAACTCCAATCAGGGACTTTTCTGTTTCATGATCTAAAGCCTCCGAAGCAGATCTAATTTCTTCGCTGTTTTTCACAGGAGGGAGAGATGAAATTCGTGATGAATCATCACCCATGAACTTTAGAGAATCTAAAATTGTATCGCGATATAAGATATCTTTTTTTTCAAACTGGTCTGCTTTTTGTAAAATTTTTTGTATTGGAGACAGCTCAGATTGAATTCTTCCTGAAAAGTCTAGAAAGTTTCTTATAGACTCAATTATCATAATTAGGCCAGGCATTGGCCTATCTTTATACCAGTTAGAAATATTTTTAAGAGCTTTTTCGGCGTTGGTGTTAGAAACTCTATCTAATAACACTGTCGCTTCCGTTTTTCTGATTTGGTCAAAAATTTCTTTAAGACTTGCTAACGCCCTTTCATCTCGATCTCCTAGTCCAACCTCCATGTAATTATCTAGATTTTCCCGATCATCAATCTCAGCTTTTTCACTTAAACCAACTTCACTTTCGTCGCTTTCATCAGCGCTACTTTCAGGTCTAAAAAAGTATCGCTGTCTCATTTCTTTATTAAAATTTTTAAGCACGCTCACAGCTGACTCTACATCCTCGATAGAAAAGTGGAACTCGTCATAAAAGCGCTTCTCATATTGAACTGCTTGAGCCTCTAGAGGTGGATTTAAACTTGCAGTAAGCTCCGCAATAGCTTTTACATCAATCAATTTTTTATCCTCGATTTTTGAAAACTTATCTTGGATTAATAATAGATCTTCAGGATTTTCTTCATATAAATCTTCTAACACTGGTTGCAAATCATGCTTAGTTGGTCGTTTAGCTCTAGTTTTCAAGGTGCTCTTATAACGAGATAGCGGCAAGATTCTCTTATAACAAGATGCCAAAAGAGAGTGATATATTTTTTGGGTTTCTGTTGTATTGATACCTACCCCACGTGGAATTGTAACTTTTACGTTATCTGGAATCATTGAAGGAATAACGGTTATCAAATCTCCTTGCTGATTCCGACTTAAAATAGGGCAAGAGGTTATATTCGGAAGTAAAAATTTTCTTTCTTGAGGATTCAACACATTTTCGGACCAGAGTGCTCCTGCTTCATATGGCATCTCAAGGCGCAAGACATCAAGAGCCTTCAAGAGAACAATTGTTCTTCTCATTTTTAATAATTCTTTAATCACATCTAAGTTGATAAAAGAATTTATAGCTCCTTGGAGTTCCTGATGTTTTTCATCTACATCATTCAATGCTGTTATAATGGGATGAACTTCCCCTCTCTCGCCCGAGAATGGTTCCTCTTCCTCATCGCAAGAAGAACCCTGTTTATTCTCATCATTGCTTGCTCTACTTTCACTTCGTTCTTGATCTTCGATGGCAGCAGCAGGCTGATGATGCTCATGCCCCTTCAGGTCTTTTATTTCCACAGGCATAGGCCATCCTTGTACCAACATCAAGGTAGCAAAATAGCAAAAGAAAAAATGGTGAGATTTCTTTTTCAGCTCATTCATTTACTACTTTCTTTACCTTTTTCCGGTCTTGCTACGCAAGAGAATCAAAGGTCTTTAGGCTCTAGGAATCCTTCTAGCTGACGCAGACGGGTGGGATGTCTCATCTTGCGAAGCGCTTTTGCTTCAATTTGTCGAATACGTTCGCGAGTGACTTTGAATTGCTTACCTACTTCTTCGAGGGTTCTCGAATAGCCATCCACTAATCCAAAGCGTTGCTCAAGCACTTGACGCTCACGCTCCGTGAGAGAATCGAGAACGTCTTTGATTTTGTCTTTGAGCAACACGATCGCTGCCATGTCGGCAGGATTTTCTGCAGTCTTGTCTTCGATAAAATCTCCAAAACTTGTGTCGTCACTATCTCCAACCGGTGCTTGCAGCGAAATCGGTTGCTGTGCCATTTTTAAAACCGCACGGACACGCTCGACAGGAAGTTGAATTTCGTCAGCAATTTCATCTGGGGTCGGTTCACGACCATATTCCTGTACGAGTTGCTTTTGAACACGGATCAATTTATTGATCGTTTCAATCATATGCACCGGAATACGAATCGTACGGGCTTGATCAGCGATGGAACGAGTGATCGCTTGTCGAATCCACCACGTTGCATAGGTTGAAAATTTATAACCACGTCGGTATTCAAATTTTTCAACAGCTTTCATGAGGCCCATATTTCCTTCTTGAATGAGATCTAAGAACGAAAGTCCACGATTGGTATATTTTTTAGCAATCGAAATGACAAGACGGAGGTTCGCTTCGACCATTTCTGTTTTAGCACGAAGGGCCGAACGGAAATGCTTTTTGAGGTTGCGATGCTGTTCTTGATAATGCTCGGTTGACATCCAGTTGCGATGATGATGTTCATGGCGTTGAGCCATGATCGCATTGCAAAGACGTCGCGACGTATCTGCTGTACTCTTCGTATGCTTTTCATACTCCTCTTCTAAATTTTTTAATGTCCGGAGATGTTCATCAGCAAGCAAAACAAAATCTTCTACAATTTTCTGCTTAAAGAAAAATTTTGGATAAAGTTTTCCGACTTCTAAAACTTGTTTTTCAAATTGTTGAAGATCTTTTTCTCCGACTTCTTTTTTCGAAGCAATTTTTTTAGAATATACTGTAGAAATATCATCAGCCAAACGTTGCAATTGCTGGCAAAGACGCGGAAGGGTCTTGAGATAACGCTCCCGACTTTCAATTTTTTTATCTAAAATGACACGATCAAATCGCTCACGCGAATCCAGCAAGCGTTGTGCTAAATCAATATGAGCATGAGCAACAAAACCAAAACGGTAGAGAACACTTTGCATCGATGCTTCTGCTTCTTCAATGCGTTTCGAAATCTCGACCTCTTGTTCGCGCGTCAAGAGTGGAACTTGCCCCATCTGTTTGAGGTACATCCGAACAGGATCATCCAAAATATCAAGGCGTCCATCGATTTTCTCTTCCTTATCGTCCTTGTCATCTTTGTCATCATCATCGTCTAACTTTTTGACCTCTTTAACACGATCAACATCAGAAGAATCAATAATGTCAATTTCGACAGATCGCAATTGAAGCAAGATAAATTCAATGTTTTCGGGCTCGTTTATCTCCGAAGGAAGATACTCTTCGAGATCTTCAAACGTGATGTATCCTTGTTCCTTAGCGAGCTTGAGCAGCTCTCTCACTTTTTCTTGAAGAAGTTTTTGCTGCTCAGGAGAGGTGTTTCGCTTTGCTTTTCCTTTGGCAAAAGCAAGAGTCTCTTCCGAAATAATAGGCTGCCTAGCTGCAGGAACCGGCTTTGCTAGAGGAATGGCTTTGACCGGCGCCGACTTAATAGCAATGGAAGCAGGCTTCTCCTCCTTATTTTTTTTCACTACCGGTTGCTTCTTCGTAGAAGAGTTTGAAGAAGTAGAAGCCCCCTTTTTATTGGCAATAGCTTTCTTCGAGGTCGCACCTTTAGAAAAAGCATCCTTTTTTTTCACAACTTTTTTAACAGTTTTAGAAACTGTTTTTTTCAAAGCTTTGATTTTTTTTGAAACGGAAAGTTTCTTAGGAAGAGCTTTGGTCGCCTTGTTGGCAGCAACTTTTTTAGTCACCTTTTTGATCGCTTGTTTTGGCAGCGATTTTTTTGCTTTTTTAGAGAAAGATTGTTTTGTAGCCACAGGTAGCAGTCTGAGTAGAGTTTGAAAAACAGATGATAACCGGTCTTTAGATTCGCTTGGGCTGATGAGATACAAAGAGCCTCGGAGCGCAGGCGCTGAGCGTATATTAATACGTGAAGCGAAGAGCACCAGAGCAACGCAATAGATCGCAGCTCAAGTAGAATATAAAGGCCGGTTAAAGAACGTCGTTGATGAGACGCTGAAGGTCAAGGATTTCTTTCTGAATTTTTATCATTTCTTCATTTTTCA
>VHCR01000154.1 GCA_016871655.1 Verrucomicrobiota bacterium | reverse complement strand
TTAATTCTTGCCTTTGCGATACTCAAACTGACACAATCTACCCTAAAAAATTCGCCGAAATTTCTGCAAAATAAAATTTCTCATTCACGTTTTTAGGTTCAACTCTTGCGCAGCAAGACAGGATCCGGCATTGCTTCTACTCTTGTTCGAATCAAGGTTGCCCGTAGAGTGTCGCGCTCTTTCGCTGACATTTTAGATTGCTCAGCTCCTCGCTGGAGATGAGCCGGTTGAGATTCCATAAAAAGCTGATCGATGATTTCACGAACATGCTCAGGAAAAAGATGCAGATCGACTCCCAATTTGAGGAGCGACAAAAGATTGAGTGCTTCTTTTGTCGTTATTGAATAAGCATGCGACAAAATTCCATAAGCCCGCCCCACTTGATCAAGGAGGATATCAGACTGTTGTTGCAAAAAAACCGTCCTCGCATTTTGCTCATGTTGCAAAATTTGCTCAATCACTTCGGAAAGGCGCTGCAAGATCGTCTCTTCTTTTTCTCCCAACGTTATTTGATTCGAAATTTGAAAAAGATTTCCTTTTGCATCGCTTCCCTCGCCATACAAGCCTCGGACTGCAAGCCCCATTTTGCTAACAGAATTAATAATTTTGTTGATCTGTTCCGATATGACCAAGCCGGGAAGGTGCAACATCACGGAGGCTCTCATCCCCGTTCCAACATTGGTCGGACAAGCTGTCAAGTAACCTAACGTGGGATGAAACGCAAAATTGAGTTTCTCTTCGAGTTGATCATCGACTCTATGCATCATCGACAAGACGCGTTGCAATTGCAGCCCTGGCAAAATCGCTTGCATCCGTAAATGATCCTCCTCATTGATCATAACACTCAAGTTCTCGGCTTGATTGAGAACCAAAGCGCTCCCAGCAGCCTTGAGCGCGTGTTCGCAGCTCATGAGATGCCGTTCTACTAAAATTTGTTTTTCTAAAAGCGTCAGCTCTTCCAACTTTTTAGCGACAGCAACCTCCATCTCCGGAAGACTCAAAATCGCTGCTTTGATTTCTTCCATCACCGAAATCAGAACAGCCTTTTTAGCCACACCGGGAAAGGGACGGTCTTTTAAATTCCGAGCAAACCGAACACGGCTACTGATCACAATTTGATTCTTGGGATCAGAAAGAGGAAGTTGGAGTGGAGTGGCCTCTTTTTTTTTCAATGGATTTCGGCTTCGGCGGTACTGACTTCAAATGGAAAAAGTTTTTGCTCTCCTCGAGTTTTAGAATGTCCTTCAGAAGCGCTTGCAGAGAGGGCTTGATGAAGAGCTACAATCTCATCTCGCAGCTGCGCCGCTTTTTCGTACTCCTCATCAGCAATCGCTTTTTGAAGCTGCTTTTGCAAAAGTTTCATCGATTCTTGGTTCTTCTGCTCTTGAGCAAAACGTCGAGGCATTTTCCCGACATGAGCTAAACAGGGATGCATGTTTCGAAGCATCGGTACGAGTTCTTCGATAAACAAATCATAACAGGCTCCACATCCGAGGCGTCCTGTTTTTTTAAATTGAGACTGCGTGAACCCGCAAGCAGAGCAAGTCAACTCCCTCGTTGGCGCTGTATCCTGTGTGAGTCCGAGCCCCAAGAGGAGCTCTGCAAGCGCAAAGCCAGCTGGATCATTAATTCCTTTTTTTTGAGCACACGCTTCACAGAAATTCATCTTCTGCATTTTCCCCTCAACAATTTGAGTGAGAAAAACCGTGGCTTCTTTTTTGTTACATTGATTACAAAACATGAAATCAGACTGAGAGCTGAGGACTGAAGGTAAGAAAATACTTTTAAGATAGAATATTATTTTGGCGAGTCAATTTTTGAAAGCGCTGCATTAGTTTCTTCGTCATCGGCCCTGGCGTGCCAGAGCCAATCTTGCGTCGGTCGAGCAACACAGCAGGAACAATTTCTGCGGCCGTCCCGGTGAGAAAACATTCCTCTGCCGTGTAGACATCATAACAGGTCATCGGAATTTCCTTCACTTCGAGCCCCATGTCAAGCGCAAGCTGAATCGCGACTGCACGCGAAATGCCTGCCAGAGCTCCACAATAAGTCGGCGGTGTCATTAAGACTCCTTTCTTGATAATAAAAATGTTATCAGCTGTGCATTCAGCAATGAACCCTTGCTCGTTGAGCATCAATCCCTCCTCCGCGCCCGCATGAACAGCTTCCAAGCGAGCCATGATATTGTTCAGATAGTTGAGGGACTTGATCATGGGACTAAAAGCAGCAGGCGCGAGGCGGCGTGTAGCACAAGTGATCACAGCGAGGCCCTTTTCATAAGCTTCCTTGGGATAAAGAGCAATCGTGGAGGCAATGATGATGACAGTTGGTTTATCGCAGCTACTAGGATTGAGGCCCAGAGAGCCTTTGCCACGCGTAACAACCAAGCGCACATAACCATCGGCAAGTTCGTTACGTCGTATTGTTTCTTCTAATGCCTTTTTTATTTCGGCAATTTCCAAAGGAATCTCTAACAAAATCGCACGAGCTGACTGATAGAGCCGCTCCAGATGTTCGTCACAGCAAAAAATCTTACCATTGTAAAAACGAAGTCCTTCAAAGACTCCATCGCCATAAAGCAATCCATGGTCAAAGACAGAAATCTTAGCTTCATCCTCCGAAAAAAATTTACCATCAATGTAGATTTGCATAAATAAAACTTAACCTTATCATATTCACTTTTTTATCACTAGGCTAGCACCTTCCTCCTTGAAAATATGAAATTTATTTTATCCCTACTCTTTGCTTTCCTCTCTTCTTGTTTTGCTCAAGAAATTTCTTCTTCCATCATCGTTGAAGATTACGTTGCCTTTTTATCATCAACGCCCGGTGCTGATCAATACTACAACGGCGCGACTATGCAGGATCAAATTCAACGCCTGGAAAAAGGAGATGAAATCATTTACTGCCCTGTTAAAGGGCAAGAAAAAGAGGCAATGCTAAGGCTCACTGATCTTGATGTTGCCTGCTACTGGCGTTGGGAAGAGAATTCTCATGAGACCATCTCGCCACTGATGTACCTTCCTTCGCAGAGCAGCTCTGAGCAGAGCAGTCGAAACCACAGCGATTCTCAAAGCGAAAAAGAGGAACAAGCCCAACTGCGAGCAAAAACTGATAGCACAATCAATCCTTCCTCTCAACAACCACGAGACCTGTTTTTTACTGGACTTAGAGAGTCGCACTCATCAAATCGCAACCCTTTATTAAGTCCGGCCTCAACTTTCTCCAGCTCTTCTTCTGCAGCTCAACCTTCAAGACCAGCAGGCGTTCCTTCAGCTAATGAGATCCGTACAATTGAACTCACAGCTATCCGCCAACAAGCTCTAGAAGCAAAAAATTCGGATCATAACGAAAGAACTCCACTCCTCGATCATCCACAAGCTCTCCCAACCTACGGCGAGCAAATGGATCGCACCTCATCAGCTCAGGAAGAGATAGCCCCACAAGGTTATTTTTCCAGGATGCCCTCAAACAGTGAACTAGCGTGCTTAGTTTTTGCATGCACTCAACCTGCTTTACTGGCCTACACGGGAGGCATAATCCATGGCCCTACCGTGGCAGCCTTTGCCAAAGGATATGCTATCACTGCTCTTGCAGAATATGGCGCCATTGGCGTTTCGATCGTTACCCCTATTGCTGGAGGACATCTTTATGATTCACTGAATCCACGCATTGCCTCTTGCGCTGAGGCTGCAAGCAGATATTTTCTTACGGGTCAAAATTGCTTAACTCGCTTTTTATCAAGCGAGACTCTTCCACTCACACTCCTCCAAGCAATTGAACAAGACAAACAAGCCGCTTGGACAGTGCAAGACAATATCAAACACGAGGCCTTGGAGTCATTGCAAAGAAAGCTTCACTTGAAAGCTCAAAGCGAGGGTAAAACTCCTGACTCATTCTCCGACGATGACGTCATCGCTATTATTCGAGGACATATCGCACATCAGCAAACAGTGATCACTCATTCCAATCAACAAGGCCTAGAAGCTCAAACTACCGAAACAAAATTAAAAATCGCCGCACTGCAAGAGTATCTTCCTCAAGAAGAATCGGAGTAGAGTGACTAGATCTTTTATCAATAAAACTATCAAAATCCCCATCGATAAAAGAACAATGCCACTAATTTTACTCCAGTAGCGCTTACACACTATAGTGTATTAAATTGAAAAGGGCATGTTAGAAGCGCTGAAATTTTTTCTTAGAACAAGGCCGAAGATCGAAGCGCTATCCGAAGATAACGTGAGATCTGAGAACGCAGTTCTAAGGAAAAAGAGCAAGCTTATCGCGTGCCCTTTTCAATTTAATACACTATAA
>VHCR01000153.1 GCA_016871655.1 Verrucomicrobiota bacterium | reverse complement strand
CTCCCAGCCAGCTGTATTTTATTGGCATCTGACTGCGTTGTCATCACTCACGTTACAGAAGGTAGAGCTCGTTCTTCCGCCCTGTCAGCTGCCAAAACTCCTGCGCTCTATAGTCCAGCTAATTCATGAAGATGGTATTAGAAGCAAATCAATACGTTGGACTGCATTTTTTATAGAATGACTTTTTAGAAAACAAGCCGCAGCAGAGTCACTGTGAACTATGAGTGTTAACCCGCAAATTTCATACTGATCCTGCTACGGCTTGCGAAACCCTGATGGATACAGCGTCAGGCTTGGATTACTCCTCGGGTGGTATAGAGCATGCAGCCGTCGTCGTAACCCATCGCCTTCCTTGCCTGCATCAGGATTCGCGGCGCCTCGCGACGAATCAGTATGAAATTTGCGGGTTAAACAGGCACAAGCCGCTGATCGTTCTTTGTATCCTTAATCTGCCAACCCAGCGCAGCAATCTCATCTCGCAGGCGATCGCTCTCGCTCCAGTTCTTGGCCTCCCGTGCGGCTTGGCGGGCTGCTAAGAGCATCTTCACTTCGTCGGGAATAGTTACGGAGACGTCTGGCTCTAATGCCAGGACCTCGTTGACTTTTTTCCACCATTGCAACAAGCCTCCTGCTTCTGCGGGAGAAAGTTTTTTGGTGTCAATGAGGCGATTCGATTCGCGGATGACGTCGAAAAGAACAGCGAGGGCTGCAGAAATATTGAGGTCATCATCGAGAGCATTGAAAAAATCTCCAAGATCGATTGGGCCTAATTTTTCGAATGTTTGAATCGAGGTATCCATCGCAGCAAATTCCTGCAACCGCTCGCTCCAAGTATCGATTCGCGCAAGGGCTTGGCGTGAGGCTTCCAGCCCTTCCATTGTAAAGTTGAGGGGAATACGATAGTGAACTGTGAGAAGAGCATAACGTAGTTCACGCCCGCTCCAACCGCGGTTCATCAATTCACGTGCGGTATAAAAATTTCCTGCCGACTTCGACATCTTGCTGCCTTCGACCATCAAGTGTGCGCAGTGCATCCAGAGGCCGACAAATTTTTTTCCTGTCACGCATTCGCATTGAGCAATCTCAGCTTCGTGATGAGGAAAAATATTATCAACGCCACCGCAGTGAAGATCGATTTGGTTGCCGAGCAAGCGCGTGGCCATGGCGCTGCATTCAATATGCCATCCTGGGCGACCCGCTCCCCATGGGCTTTCCCAGCGAACGTCGCCATCATCAGGAGTCCAGGCTTTCCAAAGTGCAAAGTCTGCAATTTGTTCTTTTTCGTATTCGTCGCTCTGCACGCGGCCAGAAGGACGCTGTTCTGTTAGATCAACGTGCGCGAGCTTTCCATAATCAGCGAACGAAGTGATCCGAAAATAAACCGAGCCATCTTCGGCTTGGTAAGCATGTTTTTTTTCGATCAAGTCGCGAATCATCTCGATCATCGCTGCAATGTTTTCAGGATCGGTAGCCGCTGGATAGGCTCTGGCAGGGCGTAAGCGGAGTGTTTTGCAGTCTGCAAAAAACGCTTCTTTGTAACGTTGGGTGAATTCTGCCAATTTGATCCCTTGAGTTCGTGCGCCGCGAATTGTCTTGTCATCGACATCAGTCAAATTCATCACGCGATCGACATCATAGCTCCGCGCTTCCAAATGACGCTGCAACAAATCTTCAAAAAGATAAGCCCGAAAATTTCCGAGATGCGCAAAGTCATAAACCGTCGGGCCGCAAGTGTAGAGACGAACTTTTTTTTGCTGAGGATCCAGGAGACGCAGGGGTTCCTTTTGGCGTGTGAGGGTGTTGTGGAGTTGCATGACCATGTCAGCAAGTTGAAGTTGAAAGTTGAAGTTGAAGTTAATAGGCCACTGCGTGGCAAAAGTAAATTTTTTTATTGGTCGAAGCCTCGAAACTTCAACTTCAACTTTTACTTCAACTTTATGGTTGCGATCGCCATGGCAGCAATCCCTTCTCCGCGGCCCAAAAAGCCAAGACCTTCATTCGTCGTAGCCTTGATCCCAATGCGCGAAGTATCAAGGTGAAGAGCTTGCCCGATTTTCTTTTTCATCTCATCGATGTGAGGATTGATCATTGGGTGTTCTGCAATAAGCGTGGCATCGATGTTAACGAGGTGCATCTGATCTTCGGCAAGAAGTTGAATGCTCTTTTCTAAAATTTTAAGACTTGAAATGCCAGCGATAGTTGGGTCGTTGTTGGGAAAATAATAACCAATGTCTCGTTTTCCACCGGCTCCTAAAATCGCATCGGCGATCGCATGACACAATACGTCAGCATCAGAATGCCCTGCGAGGCCCATTTTATGAGGATGAGGAATGGAGATTCCTCCTAAGATAAGGGGACGTCCAAATTCAAAACGATGAACGTCGTAGCCAATGCCTGTGCGGATCATAGGAAGTTGAAGTTAAAATCATTATTTGAAGTGAAGCTTAGCTTTTACTTAAACTTAAAACTTCAACTGCTCTCTAATAGGAGCGCTGCACGCTACAATCGAGTATTTATCAGGCTCAGTTGGGTGTGGCTTTAACTCAACAATGCCGCCAGCCATTTCTACCATGACTACTCCAGCAGCAATGTCCCAGAGGCTGATTTGATTTTCAATGTAGGCATCGAGGCGTCCGCAGGCGACGTAGGCGATGTCGAGAGTTGCACTTCCCATAAGGCGACACTTGCGCACGGAGCTCAGCATCTTCAAAAATTGAGGGGCCGCTTGTTCTATCGTTGCTGCTGTTTTTGACAGTCCTACGGAGACGGCCGTTTCCGAAAGTTGAGTGCGACGACTGACATGAATTGGATGGCCGTTGAGAGTGACAGTTCCTCCGCGTGCTGCTTCCCAGAGTTCATTTCTCATGGGGTCATAAATGACACCTAGAACGATTTCTTTTTTATAGCGTAGTGCAATTGAAATAGCAAAGTGAGGGATGCCATAGAAAAAATTGACCGTTCCATCAATCGGATCGATGATCCATTGATATTCAGCATCAGGATTGCCGCTGACTCCTTCTTCTCCATAAATCGCAAAGTCAGGAAAAGAACGAAGCACCATTTTTTCAATGAGGGATTGGCAACGGCGATCGAGTTCTAATTTGATATCGTGAGCCTCAGCAGCATCAACAACAATGTCATCGTGATGATGGAGTGCTTGATCGCGAAGCAATTCGCCAGCGGCTAAAGCTGCCTCGCGTGCTACGGAGAGATGTTGGGAATAATCAGACATGGGAATAGGCTACAGAAAAAACGAAGAAATTCACCACAAAGATCACAAAAAAGAAATTTTTCTTGTTGCTGTGTTTTTTAAACTCTCATTTTTTTAAGCATTCTCATGAGGAGTCTAATAACAAGTGAATCTCGTTTTATAAACACTTAGAATTTTTTTATAAAAAAATTCTTTTTGTGTTCTTTGTGTGCCGCGCTAGCGGCTTTGTGATCTTTGTGGTGAATTCTTTCGCTCCCAAAAAAAATTGGGAAAAGTGGCACGCCACTTCTCCCAATCTTTGGTTTTTTACTAACAGAAGAAAATTACTTCTTCTTTTTAGCTTTTGGCTGAGCTTTGGCCTTTGGCTTGACTTTAGCTTTTGGCTTAGGTTTAGCCTTTGATGTAGCTTTTGGCTTAGGTGTAGCTTTTGGCTTAGGTGTAGCTTTCGATGTAGTTTTTGGCTTAGGTTTAGCCTTTGATGTAGCTTTTGCTTTTGGCTTAGCCTTAGCTTTTGCTTTCGATGTAGCTTTTGCTTTTGGTTTCGTGGGCATCTTCATTCACCCCTTTCGTTCTGCAGTTGCAGGAATCATGTCTGCATGAAAATGTATTATTCGAAAATGTGCAAGCATCTTGTCACAAAAAACAAAAAAATTTTTCGAGACATTTTTTTTTGGCAGTACGGGGAAAAACAAAAAAATTATTTTTTTGATAATAATTTTTCAACGTGATCAATGATAGCGCTAGATTCTATCAGCCTTCCAGATCCTTCATAACCGCAAGCCAGCATGCCGGAAGCGGGGCCAATGAATTCTGCGCCCCGTTTACGCAGTCGCAAAATATTTTCCTGAGTGGCGGGATGATCCCACATTTTTCCATTCATCGCTGGCGCAATGACGAGTGGTGCACGTGTTGCGAGCGCAACAGCGCTGAGTGCATCATCAGCAAAACCGTGAGCGAGTCGTGCGATAGCACTTGCGGTTGCGGGCGCGACGAGCAATAAGTCTGCTCGATCTGCTAGCTCGATGTGGCCAGGATGCCAGCTCGTTTCGCTGGGAGCTCCTTCCTCGGAAAGATCATGCAAGACAGGATTGCGCGAGAGTGTTTGG
>VHCR01000152.1 GCA_016871655.1 Verrucomicrobiota bacterium | reverse complement strand
CCGAAGATCAAAGCGCTATCCGAAGATAACGTGAGATCTGAGAACGCAGTTCTAAGGAAAAAGAGCAAGCTTATCGCGTGCCCTTTTCAATTTAATACACTATATAGTCCAGCTAATTCATGAGGACGGTATTACTTATGCGAAGAAGTTCAAATGATACAAAAAATTTATCTCGACAAAAAAGAAAAAACGTCTAGTTGTTTAGGCGTTATGAAAAAATTAATTCCCCTCTTCTCTCTTTTTTTGGTTGCCTCTTCTGCTTTGCTAGCTCAATCAGCTGGTCCTGGTGCTGTTCCAGCGACTCCCCCTCGGCATCTCGAGGCTACGTACAGCAGTTCGCCTGATGCCACAATTACTTGGACTGCTGATCTTCAAAATGCTCAGCCTCCTTATCAATATTATACAACAGTTACCATTCAGAATAAGACGACGGTGCCATTTAATGGATGGACTCTTGGTTTGACTGGTCCTTGGACGGATGTTGCAATTAACAATCCAACCGGAGAAGCTGCACCATCTTTTGTGATACTTGGTTACCAGGTTTTTGATTTTGATACTCAGCAATTCACTCAGCCGGCATATTCTGTCGGTCTTACAGAGACTTCTCATTGTAATTTTATCAGTGGTATTCCCAATCAGGGAAGTTTTATCACGAGCATCATATTCGGAGGAAATGCGTTCAGGCCAAGCACACTGAGCAATACAGTAAACTTGGGGGCTGGTGCTTCAGTCACTTTTTCTTACACAGCTGAATTGCCAATTTCTCAAAAGCTCGTTGTGGCAGTTCCTCCGCAACTTCAGCTTGCATACTCAATGCCTAAGACGATTGTCGCTACGCCAGATCAAACTTCAAACTGATGTTTGCGCGGAGGGGGAGCTCGAGTCCTCTCGGTGCAGTCATTGTAGAAAATGCCCGCACTTTCTTGGCCGCGATGTTGCAAGGTGAAGAGGCAGTAGTACGTTAGGAGTCCTTTAATTTTCCGATGAAAAAATTCCTCTTTGCATTATTTCTTTCGCTCGTCACTTCGGCTGGATTGTTAGCACAGACTCTTCCATCGGACTCTTCTGAGCTTGAATCTAGTGGCTTCCAAGCCACCTATGACCTCACTTCTTCTAAAGGAGCTCCTAGAGCTACCGTGACATTGGATGCTGCTTTAAGAAACTCTGACGATCTCATTTACGAGGTAACAGTGACGTTACAAAATAACAGTGATAAGGTTCTTAAATCATAGAAGCTGGCTCTCTCCTTTTGCGGAACAGTGACAGAGTGTTCTTCGAACGTGACTGATTATGCTCATCTCTTTAGTGATGGACCAACGCCTGGATATGTTGTTTTTGGTCCATCCGTTGATGGAGACGATGGTGATGGCAGTTTGATAAGTCGCGATCTTGGACCTTATGAGAGTTTTAATTTTACCTACAGCTATCAGTTGCCTTCTTCTCCCATCTTAGAAGCTCCTGCCAAGGTTGTTTTATCGCATGCTCTGAGTTATGTTGCAGTGCCCACAGTTCCCTCGACAGCCTCTTCTCCTACAACTCCGTAAGTTTTCCTCGCTCTAGTTCAAAAATAGTTGAGGCTGGAGGCCTCTCCAGGCCTGCGAGAGCGGTTGTTGTAAAAAAAGCCTGAGACGTTTTTGGAAAATGATTTAGCAGCGCGTGCCGACGCATTGGGTCAAGTTCGCCAAAAATATCATCGAGGAGCAGCAGTGGCGCGCTAGAGCGTTGTTGATGGAGCAGGCTGGCAAGGCCCAATTTGAGCGCAATGGCAAGGGTGCGGCGTTGTCCTTCTGAGGCAAAAGGTCCTGCAGGGAGCTCGTTCAAAAAAATCAAAAAATCGTCGCGATGCGGGCCGACTTGAGTGTAGTGAAGGCGTTCTTCTTCTTCGCGTGACGCTGCAAGGGCTTCAATCATTGGAAGGGGGGCTCCTGGCTCGTAAGTCAGTATCGTTTTTTCTTGTGACAAGGCTTCGCAAGCTGCAGCAATATGAGGCTTCAAATCCTCTACCAAAGCGGCGCGAAGAGCTATCAATTGTTCTCCGCTTTCTGCTAGCGGAAGATCATAAGCCTCAATTTCACGACGCGGTTTTCCTTCGCGCAGGAGCAGGTTGCGCGAGCGCAAGGCTCGTTCGTAAAAGCGCAAGAGCGTCCCATATTCTTTTTTCAGCTGCAGTCCAGCGCTATCGAGGAAGTCACGGCGCCGGCCCGGAGTGCCATGGACCAGCTCGATATCTTCATTCCCAAACCAAACGAGGGTTCCGGTAGCTAAATAATCATTTTTTTTCTGCGCAACATCATCGCAAAAAAGTTCGTACTTTGAAGAGGCCTCGGGAGTGACAATAACTTTTTGATGATGCTTTTCAAACAAACCTTCGACGCAAAAACTTTTTTCGCCAAAGCGAAGCATCTCTCCGAGAATATTGGTACGAGGCGACTTCAGTCGAAGCAGCATGCAAGCCGCTTCCAAGATGGAGGTCTTTCCTTGTGCATTGGGGCCAAGAATAAAGTTGAGTCCCGGCTGCGGCTCCCATGCCAGCTCCTCAAAGCAACGAAAGCTTCGGAGAGTGAGACGCGTGAGGATCATGAAGAAGATAGGAGATGGAAGATAGAAGATAGGAGAAATGTAGGGAAATCTCAACAGATCCCGATGGTTTTTTTCAATAGAATAGTTTAACCTTTTCCCTATCTCCCATCTTCTATCTCCTAGCTTCTAGGAATTCCCGTCCTTTCCCAACGCTTGTGTTAATAGGAACGCCTTGCTTGCAGAGCGGGCAATCTTCAGGATCCCAGGCGTCCATCGTGATGTTCACGAGAGAAAAAAGTTCTGGTATGCCGCCGATGTCTGCTGGTTGAATGTTGCCTCGGTTGCAGAAGGCGCCGAGGCCGATGACGTTGCCGCCGAGCTGTCGCACAACTTCAATGACTTTTTTGATCGAGCCACCGGTGGTCAAATTATCTTCAAAGACTAAAATATTTTTTCCCGGAATAAATTTGTCATAGCCGCGCTTGATCACAAAACCATCTTGCGCTTTTTCAGCGTAGACGCACAAAACTTCGTTTCCTTTGATTTCTGAAAGATGGTAAGCAATCCACTGTGCAGGAATGATGCCTCCCAGGGCTGGGCCAACAACAACATCGATGTCACGATTTGCAAAATGTTCTGCGATCAGGCGGCAGAGAGCTGATGTTTCCTTAGTGTGTGGGTAGAGGGCATCTTTGTTGACATACATCGAGCCATGCTTGCCCGAAGTGTAAACAGCGTGCGTGTTGGTGGTAACGGCTCCGACATAATGAAGGAGGGCAAAAATTTCTTGTTGAGTCATGATATTATCGATGCTGATTGATGAGGTGATGTAATTTTTCCGTCTCGCGACGTGCGGCTTCGGCGAAATCTTTTTCTACGGATGCAAAAATGATGCCACGCGACGAGTTGATGATCATGCCAACGCCATGACGGTCTTGAGCAGCTTTGACTGTCTCTTGCACTGAGCCTCCCTGTGCGCCAACCCCCGGGATGAGGAGCGGCATCGTATCAACGATCTGGCGGACTTCACGGAGTTGGCTCGGGAAAGTGGCGCCGACGACAAGTCCGCAGTTGTTGTTTTGATTCCACTGCGTGGAAACTTGATGAGCCACTTTTTGGTAAAGTGGTTTTCCCTCGACGATCAAGTCTTGAAACTCGCCTGCTCCTGGATTGGAGTTGCGGCACATGATGATGATTCCTTTTTCGGCACGATCGAGAAAAGGTTTTAGAGATTCACCTCCAAGGTAAGGATGAACCGTGATGGCGTCGGCTTTGAGATGGTCAAAAGCAGAAGCGATGTAGCCGTTGTTGGTATTGCCAATGTCGCCGCGCTTAGCATCGAGAATGATCGGAACGTTGGGAGCGATCGTGTGCAGGAGTTTCATCGTCTCTTCCAGAGCGGCGACACCAGCTAGCCCGTGAGCCTCATAAAATGCCGCATTCGGCTTGTAGGCGCAGACGAGATTGTGAGTCGCTTCGATGATCGCACGATTAAAAGCAACGATCGTTTCTTTGATCAACAACGAACCATCGCTGTGTCGCTGCTGTGCGGTCTGCGGAATTTTTTCCAACTCACTGTCGAGTCCCACGCAGACAAAACGTCCTTCAGACCAGTGGTGTTCGAGGAGATTACGGAAGGAACGCATCTAAGAAATTTAAGTTAAAAGTTGAAGTTTTGTGGCAGCGCAAAAATAAGTATCTTAGATTTTACTTCAACTTCAACTTTTAACTTCAACAAGCCGCAAAGCGGCTTGAGTGGAGGCGAGGGGAGTTGAACCCCTGTGTCCGATGCTAATGAAAACGCCCGTCTACATGTGTAGTTTCAATCTCTCTT
>VHCR01000151.1 GCA_016871655.1 Verrucomicrobiota bacterium | reverse complement strand
ACATAGCAAAGTCGTCGTTCTTCATCGACTGTCCCCTCCTGCTTAGAGCGTTCGTGCGGCAACAAACCATCTTCGAGACCGACGAGGTAGACATGGGAAAACTCCAATCCTTTTGCTGCATGAAGCGTGATCAACGTGACTCCATCATTCACTTCTTCCTCTTCTTCTTTCTCTCGTTCCAAAACCATCCTATCCAAAAATCCTTGCACTCCCTCTCTCCGATTTTTTTGACAATATTCGGTAAGGCTTTGCAATAGTTCTCGCACGTTGTTTTCACGCGCATCGGCCTCTTCTGCTTTTTTGCAGCTCTTGCGAAGATCGTCGTAATAACCAACTTCGCGCAGCATCTCTCCCACTAAGGCTCCAGGATCGTGACCTGGCGTCTGCAAACGAATTTTTAACGTTTCCCACTCTTCTAAAAAATTTCGAATCGCCTCTTGCATCTTCGTTGAGAAATTATCCAGCGTTGCTGGCTCCTGCAAGACTTCAAAAAGCATTTTCTTTTCCTGCACCGAAATTTCCATCAGCCGCTGAAGTGAGATTTTACCAAGTCCGCGCGGCGGTGTGGTTAGCACGCGCAAAAGAGCCGTATCGTCATCAGGATTAAGCAAAGCGCTGAGATAAGCCATGACATCTTTAATTTCACGACGATCAAAAAAACTTTTTCCTCCCACCACACGATACGGAATTTTTCGTTCACGCAATGCTGTCTCAAAAAAACGCGCCTGCGCATTCATCCGATAAAGGATTGCAAACTGATTCCAAGACTCATCTCGATGACGTTCCAAAATTTCGTCGGCAATAAACTCAGCTTCTGTTGTGTCATCTTGAGCGCTCAGAACACGTACAGACTCTCCCTCTTTTTCATTGCTCCAAAGATTTTTTTTGCGGCGGCGTGCATTATTTTTAATGAGACGATTCGCCGTTGCCAAAATGACATCGGTACTGCGATAGTTTTGCTCGAGTGTAACAATTTCAGGATTGGGAAAAGCGTGTTCAAATTCAATAAGATGAGCACTCTCCGCACCACGCCAGCTATAGATACTTTGGTCGTCATCACCCACGACACAAAGATTAATCGGATCGCTCACCAAATGAGTGATCAGCTCCATTTGCAAGCGATTGGTATCTTGAAATTCATCGATCAAGATGTAGCGATATTTTTTCTGCCATCGCTCACGCGCCTCGGGATGCTGTGCCAATAAATTGCGCGCCTGCAAGAGCAAGTCATCAAAATCCATTGCATTGAGTGTTCTCAATTCTTCTTGATAGCGTGCAAACAAGCTCCCAAGAGCTGTTCCAGTTCCCTCAGGAAATGCAGAACCGAGATTTTTTGCTTTGCTGATCAGATTCTTTGCTAGATCGGGATTGATGGGATCTTGCTGATCGTGAATGCGGCTTGCCAACTTTTTAATCAACCCCATCTGATCTGACTCGTCGAAGATACTAAAATTTTCTTTGTACCCCAAAAGAGTTGCATCACGCCGCAGCAACCTCACGCAAAGCGCATGAAACGTACAGAGCGTCATCGCCTTCGCTTGTTGATTATTCAACGCCGTCGCAACACGCTCTCTCATCTCACGCGCAGCTTTGTTGGTAAACGTCACTGCTAAGATCGAAGCAGGATCGACGCCTTGCGAGACCAACCATGCAATACGAGCTGTGAGTACGCGTGTTTTCCCAGTCCCTGCCCCAGCGAGGATGAGAAGGGCTCCCTCCGGATGCGTCGCAGCACGATATTGTTCAGGATTGAGATCAAAAAGGCGAAAACTCATGATAGAAGATAGGAGAGACGAAGAAAAATTTAAGTGCAAAGAATAATTTGAAGATAGGAGATGGAAGATAGAAGAAAGATGGGAGTTGTGGTTTGCTACGCAAACAAAATAAAAAATTTTAATTGCCGAAGGCCTCGCCTCCTATCTTCCATCTTCTATCTTCCATCTTCTAAAAATTTCCTTCGCACTCTTTGCATTCTTTTGCGGCTATTAATTTCTCTGCAAATTGATTCACAATTCGCGGATAAAGCTCATGCTCGGCTTCTTGAATACGCGCATGCAATGTCTCCAGCGTATCGTTTGGCAAAACAGGAACTCGTGATTGACCTAAAATTTTTCCGGTATCAATCCCTTCATCGACCAGATGAACGGTGCAACCTGTCTCACTGACTTTGGCTTCATACGCTTGTTGCCACGCTGCCAAGCCAGGAAATTGCGGCAAGAGCGAGGGATGAATGTTGAGGATGCGACCAGGAAAGGCCTTCAAGAGCGGTTCTTTAATCACGCGCATAAAACCTGCGAGCGCGATGAAATCAACCTTGGCCGCTTGAAGATGAGCGACCATTTCTTGTTCGATCGCCTCCGTCATTTTTGTTTTGAAGGGACCTGGCGCGACAAAGTGCGATGGCATTTGAAATTGATCTGCCAGTTTTAAAATTCCAGCATCAGCAACATCAGAAAGCACGATGATTGGTTCATAAGCGGGAAGACCACTACGAGAGGCTTCGACGAGCACTCTAAAATTCGATCCTTTCCCCGATCCGAGGATTCCGAGGCGGGCAGCTCGCTGATCGCGAGCTGAGTTTAAGTTAAAAGTTGAAGTTTTATGCGCTTCGCGAAACATAAAAGTTTTTACCTTTTTCCGAAGGCAAGTCTAAACTTAAACTTTTAACTTCAACTTAGTTGGGCTTTAGGCCAACGCCAGAGGCTCCACATTCACGCGGCGGCCTGCACGGTCAAAGCGAACTTTTCCTTCAATGAGAGAAAAGATCGTGTAGTCGCGTCCAAGTCCAACGTTGCGTCCTGGCAAAAATTTCGTACCACGTTGACGAACAATAATGTTCCCGGCTAAGACCATTTGATCGCCAAATTTTTTTACGCCAAGTCGCTTGCTTTGACTATCGCGTCCGTTTTTAACACTTCCTTGTCCTTTCTTATGGGCCATGACATTAAGTAGAGTTGTAGATTACTTAGCTGTAATCGAGGTAATTTTAAGTTTTGTGAGTTGACGACGATGTCCGACAGTGCGGTGATATCCTTTGCGGCGACGGAACTTGAAAGCAATGACTTTTTCATCCTTCCATTGATCGACCACTTCAGCTTTCACAGAAGCCTTGTCAACAAAGGGCGCTCCGATGGTAGTTTTTTCACCATTTGCAACCATTAAGACATCTGTAAAAGTTGTTGATTGACCTGCTTCCAAAGGAAGTTTTTCGACATCAAGGATGTCTCCCTCGGCAACACGATATTGCTTGCCACCTGTTTGAATGATTGCGTAGGACATAGAAAGTAGAAGATGAAAGATAGGAGATGGAAGACAGAAAGCTTCCTTCCGCCAGATACCTCAGTAATTAAAAGGGGAGTTAAAATGCCATGAATTTGCTATTAGAGCAATAAAAAAATTTTATCTCTTGCGAAAAAGAAAACTATTTGTAGGATAGATGACTCTCTTAATCAAGTAAGCTCGGGTGGTGAAATGGCAGACACGTGCGTTTAAGGGGCGCATGCCGCAAGGCATGAGGGTTCGAGTCCCTCCCCGAGCAGATCGCTTTGCGATGGATTATCGCAAGCGATACCCATCGCAAAGTGATAGTTGAAGTGCCGTCACACAGTGACGGCATCCCCGCGAAGGCGGGGATTCATGCCTTCAACTTTTTTTAATAGTTCTTCCCGACTTCGCGTCACTTGTCTTAGCAATCCCTGCAGCGCAACAAAACCTGATTGAGCTGGATCATAGATTCCAAGCGCTTTAGCGAGCTCTTTTTCAAAATGCTCGATAGCTCGATGCGTAGGCGCTTGTTGTTGCAAGAAAAGAAAAGCTCGCCGCAAGAGATCAAAAACTTCAGGCACAGGATGAAGCGGTTCCAAAGCCAAATCACAAAGCTCTGAAAAATAAGATGCCGCTAAGAGTGTGTCATAGTGAGGCGAAAATGATTTCCAAGATGAAGATGGCATGACTTCCGTTAAAGCGTGAAGGTCATTTTTTTGATGCAGTTTAAAACTAATATCACTCTCACTAAAAAGTTCTAGCCTGCCCGCCAAGCCTCCTCCCTGCTTCATTGCAGCGCGTGCTGTCGTTTTGACTTTTCCATATTCTTGCGTCAACCAAACAACTACAAAGCTTGTTTCTGAAAATCGATATCGTCGTAGCAAGAGCGCTTTAGTTTGGTGCATGGAAAAAAGGCGGACGGCAAAGGGCTGAAGGCTGAAGAATAAATTTGGTTGCCTTCGGCAATAGTGCCACAGATCAAAACCATGACGCAGCTTCTTTTTGAAAAATGTTCTTTGCAATTTAGAGGGTGTCTTGAAAAAGCTAAAATCGCGCATTACTGCGTCGCTGTGATGCTCGCCTTCGTCGAGTATTACTTATACACTCCTCGGCTCTGCTTCTCGCTCCTTGTACTGCATCAATTTTATCTATT
>VHCR01000150.1 GCA_016871655.1 Verrucomicrobiota bacterium | reverse complement strand
TTTCCGTATTGTTTGTGACATTGGCATCCTTCTTGGTTGCCGGTGTCATCCTTTATGAGTCAACGTCTTATTTTTACCTACTTGATTTTCCCGCCTCGGGTGTCAAAACTTATGAGGCAACAGGATACTACGTTGCCAGTGATTCAAGAATTGCCTTCAACTCCAATTATACGTTACAATCCAACTGAACCAAGTAATGCCCTTCTTGTTGCGGGGACTGGTTCCACTTGGAGAGATACATCAACTTTAGTAATAGGTGACATTTCAGACGACGCTCATAATTCTCTTACGGTTGTTTCGCCAAAATCGCCAACTCCCTCGCAGAATACTGCATCGAAGTAGGCGCATGACTCAGTGGTTCGTAGAGGTAGCCGTAGAGGAGCTTGGTTCCTAGCTTAGCGAGCTGCTGGCGGGATTTTTTTCCGAGCGGGCCCATACCCATTGCTGCGACTGGGAGAGGATGAGCGAGTTGTTGAAATTCTAGCAGTCGCTCTAATTCCTCTTCCGATGAGGTCATTGTTGCAACTTTGAAAACCGTAGCGCCGAGATCATGAGCGCGCGTGACGAGTTCTTGAAGGGCTGCAAGCGAAGGAGTTTTTTGAAAATCGTGATGGGAAAAAATGATGGAGTGTTGAACTTCGCGGGCACGCGCGATCGTTGCGCTGAATTTTTTTGCGTTTTGAAGTTCTATATCAATGATCGAGGCCCATGGAAGTGCTGACTCCAAAAGTTGCTGACGTTGCAGCAGTGATAGATTGTTTAACCCACCTTCTTTTGGATCACGTGCCGTGGCAATGACAGGCAAAGGCCAACTTTTTGGCATCGGAAAGCCATGAGGCAAGGCATCTAATCGAACTTCTAATAAGTCGATGCCTGTCGTGCTCCAATCAGACGTTTCTTCCGATAATTTTTTTAGACATGTTGGCGTATGGAGAATGCCAACGATTAACCGAGAAGATGGAAGATGGAAGATGGAAGGTAGAAGTTTTGATCTGCTTTCGCAGATAGTAGGAGAAGAAATAACTTTCAAAATCAGGGAAGGTTATAATCCCTATCTCCTATCTTCCATCTCCTAGCTTCTCATTTCATGAGAAGCGCAGCGCGAGATTGCTTAATGGCGCGTGTGATCTTGCGATGTAGGTATGCTGTGACGCCAGTTGTGCGGCGTGAAAGGATCTTTCCGTTCTCAGTTACAAATTTCTTAAGAGCATCAGGATTTTTAAAATCGATAGCGCCAACATTAATGTCAAGGCGGCGATGCGGCATCGAGCGATTAGCGCGACGGAAATTAGAACGACGTTTTGCAGTTTTAGGTTGAGTATGCATTATTTTGTTTCCCGATGAAGGGTGTGACGACGGAGATGGGGGTTGTACTTTTTCTTTTCAAGGCGACCTGGGGTGTTGAGGCTTTTCTTGTTACGCGTACTGACGTAACGAGAAACAGGTTTTCCCTCAGCAGCAGCTTCAGTGCATTCTAATGTAATAATATCACGGGCCATAATCAATCTTTAGTTGGTTCAAGTAGGTTCTCGTCTTCTTCATTTTCAGTCTCTTCTTCGGTTAATCCGAAGAGGGCACTAACAGGAAGTCGAGTTCCGACAACGTGCTGGCGCTTTTCAAGGTCAGCCTGGCACTCTACGGTGTATCGAGTGAAGGGACGAGCTTCCAAGCGAGCACGAGGAATTTGTTTATTGGAAATTTCACAAACTCCGTACGTACCATCATCTATGCGTTTGAGCGCTTCGTCAATCTCATAAAGTGAATTTTGTTCCTGAGAGAGGATGCTCAGCGCAAAATCGCGGTCATAAGCATCACTTCCAGCGTCCGCTTGATGCATGCCGAAGGCTGAAGTTTCACTTCCAGCATGAAGATTATCACGCGCTACTCCCTGCATGGAATCGAGTAAGGTGTCCTTGAGTTGCAAGAGGCGGACGCGTTGCTTTGCGAAGAATGGAGAAAGCTTTTGATTTTTTTTCTTAGCTGGTGGTTTAATAAAAGTCTGACTGAGAGCACCGCGATTCGACACAAAAGCTTTTGGCGTCACTTTTTTAGCTGCCTTTTTGGCAGGAGCTTTCTTTAGCGATTTAGAAGGACTTTTGGAGGGCTTCTTGGCGCTTTTGACAATTTTTTTAGCAGGAGCTTTTTTTGGCTTTTTAGCAGGAGTCTTTTTCTTGGTCATAACAAAAAGTGATGCGTGAAGAGTAATGGATGAGGTAAATTGAGCGACAAATCGAGTGGTTGTTTTTAAGAGCCGAAAAGGGTACCACACGAAATTCAAAATACAGAAGCTTTTTTTATGGAATTTTTTCTGTTCCCTGTAACCTGTTCGCTGTAACCTGTAGAGCCGTTCCCTGAATACCTGTACTATGAAACCTCTCTCTGGATTCCGCGATCTTTTACCTGGTGACTATGCCCGACGACGCTACCTGACGGAGGGGTGGCGTGATGTGGCTAGGCGCTATGGCTTCGTTGAGTTTGATGGGCCCACTTTGGAATCGCTCGAGCTTTATCAGAAAAAAAATAGTGGCGGGGAGATCTTAACGCAGCTTTATCAATTTACTGACCGTGGCGATCGGACTGTGGCTCTGCGTCCTGAGATGACGCCAACCTTGGCGCGCATCGTGGCCGCGCACGATCGTGAGTTTTCAAAGCCGCTCCGTTGGTTCAATGTCGGAAGCTGTTTTCGCTACGAACGCCAGCAGCGTGGACGTCTTCGCGAGTTTTTGCAGCTTAATTGTGATTTGCTCGGCGAGCGTTCGGTGACAGCCGATGCAGAGGTAATCGCATTGCTGATCGACCTGCTTCGTCATTTTGGATTTGGACCGAATGATGTGACAATTCGGTTGAGTGACCGACTTGCTTGGCACGATTTTCTGGAACAGTTTGGGATCAAAAAAGAAAACACCGCAGATTTTCTCAATGTCGTGGATAAAATGGAGCGAGAACCTCAGGAAAAAACGGAAGAAAAAATTTCATTGTTGCAACACTCTGGATTGACGGTTGACAAACTGCGTGACTTCATGGCATCGCCCCGCATTCCTGTGCTGGAGCCGCTTCTCGAAGAGCTCGAGGCGCGAGGATTACGCGATTTTATAAAACCGGATCTCTCCATTGTAAGGGGATTGGCCTACTACACCGGTGTGGTTTTTGAAGCCTTTGCTTTGAAAGGAAACTTACGTGCTGTTGCGGGTGGTGGTCGCTATGATCGTTTGATTCACGATCTTAGCAATGGAGCGGTAACGCTCCCCGCTGTTGGCTTTGGCATGGGAGATGCGGTGATGTTGGAGTTTTTAAAAGAAGTGCCGCGCGCTACCGATCGCGAAGCTTCTTTCCATCAGGCAACTGCCGCTTGCCAAGTTTATCTCGTCATTGCCGATGAGGCCCAGCGCGCACATGCAATTCGTCTCGCGCAACAATTGAGAGATGCTGGCGTGCGAGTCGCTTTTTCACTAGCTCCCGAGCGTGTGGGAAAACAATTTTCCGCTGCGGAAAACGTCGGTGCAACCTTTGCGGTCATGATTGGCGCGGAATGGCCACAGCTGAAGGTGAAGAGACTCAGTTCGCGTGAGGAAGTATCGATTCCTGTTGAAAGCTTGAGTACGTGGCTTTCAAGCGAAATAAGTTGAAGTTAAGAATTGAAGTTGATGCTGCAACTTGCCTGCGGCAAAAAATAAAAAATCTTTTTATTTGCGAGGCACACGAAACTTCAACTTCTAAGCCAATGAGGCTTTACTCTTCACTCTTCACCCTTTACTCTTTTCAGATGTCTTATCGCGATTGTTTATGTGGCGCGTTGCGCGCTGAAGATGTTGGTCGGACCGTGAAACTCAGTGGTTGGGTAGCTTCACGCCGAGATCATGGTGGTGTGATTTTTATCGACCTCCGTGATCGTGATGGAATCACGCAGGTTGTTTTTCGTCCTGAAGTCCATGCTGAGGCTGCTGAGCTTGCGCACACGTTGCGCTCGGAAGATGTGCTGATGGTAACCGGAGAGGTTGCGGCGCGACTTGTCGGAACAGAAAATCCTAGGCTTGCTACGGGAGCCATTGAGCTGGTGGCCTCAGAGCTCGTCATTCTCAACCGTTCCGATGTTCCTCCATTCCCGATGGAAGAACGGATTGGCAACGAAGACCTACGTTTGGATTATCGCTATCTCGATTTGCGTCGCCCGGAGATGAAGGAAAACATTCGCTTGCGCCATCGCATTACCAAATTGATTCGCGATGGACTTGACGAGCGTGGATTTTGGGAAATTGAAACACCCTACTTGTCCCGGCACACTCCCGAGGGAGCCCGCGAATTTTTAGTTCCTGCGAGGCTCACGCCAGGCCATTTCTACGCCTTGCCGCAAGCACCGCAGCAATACAAACAACTCCTGATGGTGGGAGGCATCGATCGCTATTTTCAAATTGCGCGCTGTTT
>VHCR01000149.1 GCA_016871655.1 Verrucomicrobiota bacterium | reverse complement strand
TCTTAGAAATTGGTTGTGGATGGGGAGGCTTTGCCCTCCATGCTGCAAAAAATTACGGCTGCAAAATTACAAGCATCACACTTTCTTTGGCGCAGGCAGAATATGCAAAAGAAAAAATTGTCGCAGCGGGATTAGAAAATCAAATTAGCATTGAGATTAAAGACTACAGGCACCTCAAGGGCTCTTACGATAAAATTGTCTCGATCGAAATGCTCGAGGCCGTTGGAGACCGTTACCATCAAGCTTTTTTTTCTCAATGCCATCAACTCCTAAAGCCAAAAGGATTGCTCGGTCTGCAGATGATCACTGTTCCTGACCATCGTTATTCGAGCTTAAAACGGAGCGTCGATTGGATCCAGCGACATATTTTTCCCGGTTCTCTCTTGCTGAGCATTGGAAGAGTTAATGAGGTACTACTCAATACAAGCGATCTCTTTCTTCACGATTTAGAAGACTTAGGAAATGATTATGCACGCACTCTTGCAATCTGGCATAAAAATTTCAATGCTGTCCTCCCTGAGGTTAAAAAGCTCGGTTTTGATGAAGCCTTCATCCGCAGCTGGAATTATTACCTCAAATATTGTGAAGCTGCTTTTACAACACGTAATATCTCAGTTGTTCAAGCAGTCTATACTCGCCCTAACAACGACCATCTACAACGATTTTTGGAAAACGAATTTTAAAAAACTGTTCTCCCAATGCATCCATTATCTCTTTTTTTTGAAGCGACAGCGCTCCTTCTTTTTTTATTTATCTTAGCATGGTTCTGGGCTCGCTATTGCAATAACTACTCGCTTGTCGATGCTGTTTGGAGCGCAGGAATCGGCCTGACCTCAATTCTCTTTCTGCTAGGCCCAGGAGAATGGAATTCCAAAAAAGCGATCATCGTTTTTCTTGTTGCTACTTGGAGCGTGCGACTCTCGTGGCATTTAGGCTATCGCATTGCTAAGAATCATCCGCAAGAAGATCGACGCTACCAAAATCTTCGTGATGCTTGGAAAAACAAGGAAAAGCTCTTTTCATTTTTATTTTTTCAAGCACAAGCACTCTCCGTTCTCTTTTTGGCATTCCCTTTTTTATTCATAGGAATGGATCCAAAGGCTCAATGGAACTCTTGGGAACTTATTGACGATAGCAATTTTAGGAGAAACAATCGTCGACAAACAGCTTGCCGACTTCAACAAAAATAAGCCTAACCATTCAGCTGTCTGTGAACAAGGAGCCTGGAAATACTCTCGCCACCCTAATTATTTTTTCGAGTCACTCGTCTGGATCAGTTTCTACTTGATCATAGCTGGCTCTCCACATGGTTGGTTCGGTTTTTATGCTCCAGCAACGATGATTTTTCTATTATTAAAAGTCACAGGTATTCCTCCTGCCGAAGCCTCTTCATTACGTAGCAAAGGTGCGGCCTACCGTCAATATCAAGAAAAAACGAGCATCTTCATCCCATGGTTACCAAAAAAATAAACTCCACGATCAATGAACTTCTTGCTAAGAATCTAATTCCTGATCCGATCATTCGTTTTGGAATTCGTCTTCGCCTGGCCAATCATCTTACTCTTTTTAAAAGACTCACTTGTGAAAAGCGTCAGGAACTTTTGATGCAACACATAGCATCCTTGAAGCAGAGCCCTATCGCCATTGATACAGAAAAAGCCAATGAACAGCATTATGAAATGCCAACGGTTTTTTTTGAACAAGTTTTAGGAAAGCACAAAAAATATAGCTCGGGCTACTGGGACGCGAGTGTCCGTAATTTAGACGAAGCTGAGGCAAGAATGTTACAACTCACCTGTAAGCGAGCTCAAATTAAAAATGGAGATCGCATTCTTGAACTCGGCTGCGGCTGGGGATCATTGACGCTCTGGATGGCAGAGCACTACCCAGATGCAGAGATCACGGCGATCTCAAACTCTCAGACTCAAAAATGCTACATCGATTCACAACTCTTAGCGCGGAATCTCAATAATGTCACTGTTCGAACTGTAAATATGATCGATTATTTAGGTGAAGGAGAATCAATCTTTGATCGTGTGGTTTCTGTTGAAATGCTTGAACACATGAAAAATTATGAGAAACTTTTTGCGCGAATCGCCCATTGGCTTAAACCAAACGGGTCCTTCTTTGCGCATATTTTTACACATCGTGAATTTGCTTATCACTATGAAACAGGAAATGGAGATGACTGGATGGCTCGTTACTTTTTTACTGGTGGCCAAATGCCTTCAGATGATCTTTTGCTCTATTTTCAAGAGGATCTTCAAATTGAAAATCATTGGCAGCTTAGCGGTCTCCACTATCAAAAAACTGCTCGTGCCTGGCTAGAGCAAATGGATTCAGCAAGGAAAGATCTTTTCCCACTCATGGCAAAAACATATGGCGAAAAAGAGCAGCTACGATGGTGGGTCTATTGGCGCATCTTTTTCATGGCCTGTGAAGAATTGTGGGGTTATAAGAACGGCGAAGAATGGATTGTCTCCCATTATCTTTTCAAAAAGCGCACCCATTAAAGCGCGAAGTTTTTTGCTATATTATAACCCCCCATGCCTCCAGATCGAGATAGCAAGCCGCAAGCAAAGGTAGAAGCCCAATAAAAATCCGACGAGGCCAAAGACAGGAATTCCAAAAAGGTGCGGCGGAATACGTGAGTGAATGAGGATCGACGAGGCGATCAAGAGCGATGACGCCAGCAGCGCATTAACGAGGCGATTGAAAACCGAATCAAGTGTTTGACGAAGTGGCTCGATCCCTTCGGGCGCGATGCGATGTTCGAGGGGCAGCGAGATCTGTCCTCGCTTCAACTTCGTATACAAAAGTTGCAAGTCATGCGGCAAGTCATCGAGAAAATCAATTGTCTCGGTTAACATACGCATCCCTATTTTCAAAATTCGTTGCGGTTGATAGCGCTCTGAAATTAATTCCATCGCGTATGGTTTCCCTAAAACAATAAAATTCAAAGTCGGATCAAGGTGACGGCCGATGGCTTCGACCTGAGTCAGCGCTTTGATACCGAGATAAAAATTTCCTTTCATGCGAAGCTTATTTTCACGCAACATCGCCAGGAGCTTGTTAAGCACCTCTCCAAGTTTGATGTCACGGAGCGACTCAGCGAGGTTTTCGTTAGAAAATTCTTCCACCTGGGATAAAAAATGAACGGAATCATCAACGCTTCCCTCTTCCGACATGTCAAGGATAGCACGCATTACTTGCCGATGATTTCTTTTAGCAAGTCCGGTAATCAAACCTGCAATGCTCCGTCGAAACTGCAAACTAAACGTCCCCATCATTCCATAATCATAAAGTCCGATGACACCTCCTGATAAAACTATCATATTTCCTGGATGCGGATCGGCATGAAAAAATCCATACTTGAAAATCTGCTGATAGATTAAATCGGTCACTGTGACGGCAAGTTTTTCGGGAGTGATGTGATGTTTGAGTAAATTTTTGCGATCATCAATTCGAATTCCTTTCATGAACTGCATGGTGAGTACTCGATCGCTTGATGCTTCACGATAGATAGCGGGGATAGAAATTGCGTGATTTCCCTCAAACTGCTTAGCAAAGCGCTCCGAGTTCATTGCCTCATGAATGAAGTTCAGCTCTCGCTTTAATGTCTCCGAAAATTCCTCGATCACCTTTTGGGGACTCAGGCTCTCAATTTCAGGAACATGATTTTCTAAAAAAGAAGCCAGGTCAGCCAAAATGGCCAAATCTTGATTGATCACTTCCGTAATATCAGGCCGTTGGACTTTCACCGCCACGTGCGTGCCATCACGGAGTACTGCCTCGTGTACTTGAGCAATCGAAGCAGAACCACACGGCTCCTCTTCAAAAGATTTAAAAATTTTTTCAACAGGGGCTCCCAATGACTCGTTGATGATTTGATAGACTTGTTTTGTAGGAAAAGGAGGTACGTGATCTTGGAGTTTGCAAAGCTCTTCGTAAAACTCATCGTCGATCAAGTCGCGACGGGAACTGAGGATCTGTCCAAACTTTATAAACGTTGGCCCGAGCTCCTCCAATGCGAGTCTCGTCCGCACCGCAAGCGGCTTCGCAAGGATCCCCATTTCGTGCGTAGCGATCGTGAGATTTTCAAAACCGAGCAAGTGTTCAAGTGCAACAAGCTTCAGCACATCAGCAAAACCATATTTGAAAAGAATATTCAAAATCTCCCGATAGCGCGGAAGATGTGTTGCAAAAGTAACGGCGGAACGGAAGCGTTGGAAGATCATGTCTTACAAAAGTAGCGGTAAAAAAAC
This sequence comes from Verrucomicrobiota bacterium, assembly GCA_016871655.1. GTDB lineage: Bacteria > Verrucomicrobiota > Verrucomicrobiia > Chthoniobacterales > UBA6821 > CAIWMF01. The sequence goes on along the minus strand of VHCR01000149.1, from coordinate 214 downwards.
AGCTTTACAAATTTTTAAATCATTTCAGAAAGGAGACTAGCCCGCAAATTTCATACTGATTCGTCGCGAGGCGCCGCGAATCCTGACGCTGTATCCATCAGGGTTTCGCAAGCCGTAGCAGGATCAGTATGAAATTTGCGGACTAGATTCAGTTCTACCGATGGCAGAAATAAAGTTACCACCAAATTACCAACTAATAACCAAAACCTATGTC
>VHCR01000148.1 GCA_016871655.1 Verrucomicrobiota bacterium | reverse complement strand
CATGGAGCTAAGATCAAACGACAACATGATAAGCCAATGACTCCTTGTGATCGCCTGCTTCAAAGTGATTATCTTTCTCAAGAAGCTAAAGAAAAACTCCAAACTAAACGTCCTGTTGACTCATAAATCATGACACCTGAGAGCAGAAAGGCATAGTAGAGAAAAAGACATAGCTTTCACAAAAGCGCTGCATTATAATTACGACTCCGATTTTTTCAATCCGCAATTCATAAAATCGATCACGTGCAATATTTATGAATCCCCCTAATAACAACGGCCACTATTCTCGTCTATTGGTAGTAACACTCCTCTTTCTCTTTGTTGGGATGAACGTTTCGTTGGGAATGCTGCCGAAACCAATGCCTAGCGAAGGCCCGTTTGATAAAAGCTCAAGTGACAGAAGTAACAACAGTTCTCCTATCACTAAGCAACCCATTACAGCAAATGGCAGCCGGTCAGACCTGACGCAAGAGAAAGAAGGCTCCTCTCCATTCTCAACCATTTTGCCATTTGATGAGACCGATAATATACCTGATGACAGTCTCTTCCCTTCTCGATTCCCTTCTCGACTTTCTGTCGATAGGCGTTTAAGTAGTCGCTTTGTCTTATCTCTATCTACTGAAGAAGACACAACTCAAACCAACCCTAAACATCAATTTGAAACTGTCTCAAACACTACACCTGTCGTCTTAAAAGCCGCTAAAAAATTCAAAAATAAAATTTCTCCTAAATATGTACGTTCTGATCTGCTTAACACAAAAGCTATAGAAGCTGATCGTCAACGATCTGAAATTGCTGCTGCATCTTCTGCGATAAAAGATTCCTTTCAGAAAGCGCGAGCAGCACTGCAACAACAGTTTTTTAAAGAACAACAAACGGCCATCCAAAAACGAGCTGCCCTCACTCTTGCAAGAGGAATGCCTTCCTTTCTTCATCCACCAATTACGTTCCTCTCGAAACTCAAGAAAAATTACTCTCATCAACAATCACTTGCCACACTAGAAGAACGATTAAAGCGTTATCACTTAGAGGGAGAAAGGCTTACCTCTTATTTACTCAAACGACGCGCTATTCTTCCTGACCTTGATGATGAAGAGGACCCTTCAGATGTTTTCAAGCATCTTAATACAACAACTGAACGGGCACTTACAGCTGCTCAGGAAACAGGAACTGCCTTAATCCAACAATTAGTTCCTAATTTTTCAAACATCGAAGAGAGCAACAGCGCTCTTAATCCATCCCTCGCTTTATCTCAAACACAAATAGAATACCTCCATGAGGCCATCGACCTTATCAGAGAAATACAGCTCTTCATTTTAAGAAATCATACCTCTCCCTACATTATGGAAAGTAAAAACAAGCTTGATGAAATTGAAACTTATTTAGATACAGACACCCTTACAAAAAAGAAATTATCTCCACTTATTAGAGAGCAATATTTTAATTACAAAAATCTCCTACGCACGAGTAAAGCTCTCTTTTCGCTCAAGGAAACAATCTCTACAGCAGAAACCATTAAGGCAGCTCAAGAAAGTGCCGCAACCATTCAACATCAACTCACTGAAATAGAAAACACTCAAGCCATTTTAAGAGACGCGCAGACGAGAGCTGAGGATACAGATATTCCGATGTTAACAACTGAGATTGAAGTCATGGAACAATTACAATCTTGCTTCCAGGACGCCATGCTTGCTTACCGCGAAATTCAAGATGAAGTTCAGATCGAAGAGTCTTATGATTCTTTACATGATTTGAAATCAACTATTCTATTACATTCTACTTCCCTTGCTCAGAAAGCCAGAACCTTAGGATTAAACGAAGCCGAATTCGAATTGAACAATTTGACCGACCTATTATCTTCTCCGGCCTTTCAGCTTGATGAAGTTCTTTCCCTCCCTCAACACCCTTCTGTATTTTTAGATCATCTCGCGACTTTAGATTCCAAGTATGATTTATTCTGCATTATTGACACTCATGGAAAAGTTGCTTTGGATCCCTTGCCTGAAAAACAGGCCAATCACACGTATCCTGTAGCACTCAAACGAGAATGGGTTGCAGGAACAAATGTGGTCCGGGAAGGCCTCTGTAGAGGATGGGGTATTCATATTGTTCAACAATTTGATAAAGAGTTTGAACCATTAATGACAAGAAGCCTTCCTCTTCAGGTTTTAAATCTTAAAAAATTTTTGCTTGATGCACGAGGGATTCAAAAATATGCGCGGAGTTTTTTCATCCCTTTAGAAATGACTCATGAAGATTTTTTAAGGCATTTAAAAAATTTGAAAGATACACTCGACAAGGAATCGCCTTCTTTCAATATGTTTACTGCTGATCAAGTGATTAAAGTCGATGCTGCCACCCTTGCTTTTAATTCTTTTGACAAAAAGCCGCTGACGCCTTCTCAAGAAACCATTGCCGCCGCTGAATTGCGCCAACGGCAAGCAGGATTTGACTACGTCCGCAAGGCCTTGGAAACAGCCTTCCCTGAGGCCTCTCTCTCAGCAAAACAACTCAAGAAAGTTTTGGAGAAATTCGATGCTCAATTTAAAATCGATCGCTCCATCGACGAGAAGCCCCTTCTCAGCTTAATCACAGCGGCCAAATTTATTAACGATCAAAAAGCCATTTTGCAAAAGCGGAGTTATTGGGAAAAAAACATCTCCCCCTTCCTTGATCGAGATGCCCTCATCGCCAATGCTCTTAATGGGCTTTCTTACACTATTGGGAGCCACTTTGGAACCATCATCTTATTTACTCTTTATTCAGCGCTCTTAGTCTGGTTAACTCATGGAACTCCTGTGCATTCTTCCTCAACATGATTCTCGTCGAAGCTCTCTCCAAAAATTTTGGCTCTGTCGAAGCATTGCATTCCATTTCCTTTCACGTTCGCAAAGGAGAGATCATCGGCCTCCTAGGCTCTAATGGAGCGGGGAAGAGTACGCTCCTAAAAATTCTTTCCACCTATCTGCCACCGGATGCAGGAAGAATCACTATTGATGGGGTTGATCTCTTAGAAAATCCTCACGACATTCGCCGGCGCCTTGGCTATCTTCCTGAAGGGGCACCACTCTATCCTGAGATGAGAGTCCACGAATACCTCACTTACCGCGCTGCACTCAAAGGCGTACCCGCACGACGCATTGCTGAAAAAATGATCGATGTCATGGACCTCTGCTCTCTCCGTTCCGTAGAAAAAAAACTGATCGGCTCGCTTTCCAAAGGCTATCGCCAACGTGTCGGATTAGCAGATGCCCTGATTACCGAACCTCCTCTTCTGCTTTTTGATGAGCCAACACTCGGCCTTGACCTCACCCAACAACAACAAATTTCTCACCTCCTCAAAGGCCTCGCTCCGCGACATACCGTCTTGCTTTCTACTCATTACATGCAAGAAGCTATCGCTATCTGCGATCGCTTTCTTTTTTTGCACGATGGAAAAATAGTTTTTTTTGGAACTTCCAAAGAACTCCAACAAGTTTCTCCTTTTCCTACTCCATCAGAAAAATAATTATTTTTTATGAGATCTTTTTGGATTCTTTGGAAACGTGAAGTGGCTGCTTATTTCCGCACGCCCCGAGCAACAATTTTGCTCTTCTTTTTTTTGCTCCTCACGGGATTCAATTTTTGCGCAGGAGTTAATGCGCTGAATCACGGCCCAACGGAAATTTCCATCGTAGAAGCTTTTTTTAACACGCTCTTTTTTTGGGTTGCGTTTTTAGCACTCATTCCCTTGCTCACCATGCATCTCTTCGCCGAAGAGTATCACCTTGGAACGATGGAAACGCTGGTCACAGCTCCTGTCGCTGAGGCTTCTATTGTATTAGCAAAATTCTTTGCTTCTCTTTTTCTCTTTCTCCTCCTTTGGGCTCCGACGATTTTCTACTTCGTGCTTTTCTGGCCCTCCGCTCATCAAATCGCTGCAGCGAGTTATGGAGCTTATGCCGGAGCTTACGGAATGCTATTACTCATCGGCATGCTCTTTCTTTCGCTAGGATGCTTCGCTTCGGTCTTAACTCCACATCAACTCATCGCTGGAATTATTTCTTGCTCCCTCATGATTCTTTTCTTTTTTGCAGGAATGCTCGCCTTCCTTCACCAGCACGATTCTCCTATCATCCACGAGCTAGCTGCTCGTTTCTCTCTCATGGAACACATGACCAATTTTTCACGAGGACTTATTGATACGCGGCCAATCGTCTGGTATTTAAGCTTAACCGTCTTTACTCTTTTTTTAACGATTTCTCTTTTTAAAAATTGTCGCCACAAAAACTAATGCGCTGGCATTTCTTCATTAAAATTTTACTAGCTCTTTTGCTAGTCATCGGCCTCAATGAGTTGGCGTCGCGGCACTATATGCGCCGAGATTTCTCGCGCTCGCATCGCTTTTCGCTTTCGGAGCAAGGATCTGTCCTCTTCTCAGGAATCCAGCGACCTGCCCATATGATCATCTACTTTTCGCCTCATTCGTCGACAGAAGGATC
>VHCR01000147.1 GCA_016871655.1 Verrucomicrobiota bacterium | reverse complement strand
AGCGATACTGAGTGAGCGGTCAGGAATCATACGATCGATGTCAAAACCAATGACCCGACCAAATCCACGACAGACAGGGCAAGCGCCGAGTGGATTGTTAAAGCTAAAAAGTCCCGGAGAAGGAGGGCGAATTGTCACATCGCAATGAGCGCAGTGCCAACCTGAAGAAAAAGGATGTAACGCTTTTGTTTCGGGATTAATAAAAGCAATGCGATCCTTGCCCAAGTGAAGGGCTGTTTCGATAGCCTCACTCAGGCGTTGATTATTAGCCGGTTTAATTTCTAAGCGATCTTGAATAACGTCAACAGCAGGAGGTAGTGTCTTTAATGTTGGAGGTTCATCAGTGCGATGGATGGCTCCATCAATCCAAACGCGCAGATATCCCTGCTCGCGCAAGAAATGAAAAAAATCAACTGGGCGACGACGGCTTTCACTTGGTTTAACAATTTGTCTTTCTAAGAGAGTTGTTTTTTTCTTGGTATCCAGTGATTCTGGTGGAGGAGTAGAAGCTTGAGAAAAATCTTCAAATGCCGAGATGCCATCATCCTCTTTTTCTTCAATCGGTTCTCCTGTTGCAACAGGAAAAGTGATAAAAAGATGTTCTCCTAAGAAATCTTTAAGAACGGTTTTAGCAATCGATTCAGGTGACTCAGGCTGAACGGGTCGGTGACATTCTGGGCAAGTTGCTTTAGAGGCTCTCGCCATCAAGAGTTTTAAATAATCATTAATTTCTGTGATGGTGCCAACAGTGGAGCGAGTTGTTTTAACACTATTATTTTGCTCAATAGCGATTGCAGGCGGAATACCCTCAATCGACTTCACTCTCGGTTTGTCCATGCGATCAAGAAATTGACGCGTATAGGGACTAAAAGTTTCAACGTAACGGCGTTGGCCTTCTGCGTAAATTGTATCAAAAGCGAGGCTCGATTTTCCACTTCCACTAGGTCCTGTTACAACAATGAGAGATTCTGTTGGTAAATCCAGGTCGAAGCCTTGCAAGTTGTTTTGTTCTACGCCACGCAGGCGGATCCAGGAAGCACTTGGTTTAGAAAGTTTTTTTGATTTCACTTGATGATCAGAACAGGTCTATCTAGAAGTTGTCATTTTCAACGTTGATGACCTTTATGGCCTGAAAGCAACTCGTTGAATAGACGGGTGAAGGATAGAGATTAAAGAGTAAAGAGTCGACGATAACCAGTCAAAAATTTATTAAACTGATAAAATATAGCTATGAGGTGTGTTGCTCATGACTCACTACTTATACCGACCGCAACAAAAAGAAGCGACCTAGCCTTATAGAAAGCAGCTTAATAAATACTTAATAAATACTGCTTCCGAAACAGAAGTTCGATTAAGCCTCAGTATTTTTTAATTCCTCTGTGCGAAGAAGGACGCGTTGGCGCATGATTTTTCCTGCTTTGAATTTCACGGTAGCACGAGCAGGGATAGCGACATCAACTTCTGGTCGGTTAGGGTTGCGACCAACGCGAGCACGAGTTAAGCGAACTTCAAAGACTCCAAAGTTTCTGAGTTCAACATTTCGGCCTTGAGCAAGAGCGTCAGTAACATGGTCAAGCGTTTTCTGAATCACCGCAAAAACATCAGCTTGAATAAGCCCTGTTTCATTGCTGATGGCCATGACTAGATCGCGTTTGGTAAGGTTTGGCATAGAAGAGATACTTTGTATGAAGTTTTAATAAAAAATAAAAATGGCAAATTAATCTAGCGGAAAAAATCTCTCATTGCAACAAAACTGTGAAATTTTTTTTGTTGCGGCGTCTCACTACGACTTGCCATGAAATACTCGGGCTAGCCGATTATTAATGAGCAAGCTTTCATAAGAGGCTTTCAAGATTTCTCGATACTCATTATTCCACTTGCTAATGGAAAGAGTGATTCGCTCCTGCCAATTTTGTTCGCTAGGCGAGCCGGGAATATTAAATTGCTGCGTGCTGCCGAAAAGATCTGTGATCATGACAACGGCAACCCACGAATTCGTTGCATAAAGTCCCTTTAATAAGTATTGATGGATCTTTCCAAGATAAGGTGTCATTGGATCTTCTTGCAGGCATCCGATAAAGTCCAACATCTCTCTCAGCGTCTTCCAACCGCCTGAAGAGGGGCCTTGGGCTTGAGCCTCTGACTGCCATGATTCCCATTGCTTGCGAAACGGCTCGTGATCGTGAGTGGCGTAGGTCGCTACCGAAACTCTGGGGTATTTTTGAGGAGGAATCATCTTGCCTGAGGCATCTCGGATCCAAAGTGGAATTTTAAAACCTGGAATTTGAAGTTTTGCTAAACTCTCAGGGACGTAAGGAGGCGTTTCACCCAAATCTTCAGCAATGAGATGATTTTCTCCTATTTCTTCTAAAAAAAGTTGCAGTAGCATTTCGCCGCGGTGCTGATTGTGAGCTCGATGTTCTAGTGTGCCATCGGCATGATCAATGAAGCAGGGGAGACGACCGCCGGTGACTTTTTTTGCTTCTTCAGCAGAAAGATTAATAAATTGAGCGTCTTGTTCAGGTTTCCAAGGGAAAGAATAAATCCGAAAAAGCCCCAAGGCATGATCAATCCTTAGGAGATGGAAGAGAGAGTGGAGGTGGCGGAGGCGGCGACGCCACCAAGAAAAATCATCCTGTTCCATTCTTTTCCAATGATAGAGAGGAATGCCCCAGTTTTGTCCCCATTGCATGGTGAAGGGGTCAGCACGAAAAACCTTTTCGGGTGGTGCTCCTCCGAAAGTCGTCACGTCAAATAATTCTGGATAAGAAAAAACATCAGCGCTTCCTAAGTTAACACCTGTAGGCACATCGCCGATGAGAGCCACATTGTGCTGATTCGCAAATGAAAAGATTTTTTGCCATTGGCGAGCAGCAATCCATTGAACGTAAGCAAAAAAATCACGACGTTCTCCAAATTCTTTTTTTTCTTTTTCAGAAAGTTGTTCTAGCCAAGTGCGGGCAGTGGAGGCTTGGCGGAGAGCGGGATCCCAAGAGGATAAATCATCGCTTTCTCCGTGACGCTCCAAGAGCACCCGATAGAGTGTGTAATCAGAAAGCCACGACGAGTGTTCTTTTTGAAAGGCCTTGTAATCTTCAAGGCGAGGGGAGGTTGTGTCTGCGATTTTAAAATTTTTCCACGCCGAGAAAAGGAGTTCTCGTTTTAATTTTCTCACGAGAGGATAATTGACGGGACCGCTTCGCAAAGCCTCAAGATCATAGGAAGCAATAATCGTTTTGTAAGTTTCAGACTGGAGTTCGGGAATCCATGAGGGATGCGTTGTGATTGTAGAAGGTTCGAGCGCCATCGCACTGACAAGGCTGTAAGGACTATTGCTTGCGCCCGATTCATTGATCGGGAGTAGCTGTAACGCACGAAACCCATTTTCTTCCGCCCATAAAACGGCTTCCATGAGCGCGCTCGTGTCACCAATCCCAAGATCGAGCTTGCCGCGCAACGCAAAGAGCGGGGCAAGAATCCCAGCGATTTTTTGGTCAGGATGAAGTTGCATAAAAAAGGATGGAGTCATAAGACTTAATAGCGGCAAAAGAACGCAAAGAACACAAAGAAATAGCATTTTTTTCTTTGCGTTCCTTGCGGTTAACAGGTTTTATAAGAAACTTGTTTAACATGAAAACCAAATGCTTTTTCAAAGTTTTAATTTTTTTCTTTTTTGTAGTGATTTTTTCAAACGCTCGAAGCGATGAACCAAAATCACTTTGGAACACATTGACGCCGAATCAGCAAGAAGTGCTCCAGCAAGGAAAGCAGCTTCTGATCACCGAAAAAGTTCCCAATGCCATCTGGCCGCGATTTCATATTTATAGCCTTGTTCGGGCCACACCTCGCGATGTGGAAGCTGTTTTTTGGGATCTCAATGATGACATTAACTATGTTCCTGATTGTACCAAGGTCACTGTCAACAAGCGTCCAGCACCAAACATTGTTGATGCGACTTATTATTTGAACGTTCCTTTTTTGCCGCAAGAGGTTTCTAAAGTACAAACGGAAGTGACGCTATTTCCACATGGTGCTTATAATAACACGTGGACTGTTTTGTCTTCAGTCTATAGTCAGTCAGGCGTTGGAAGCTTTCTCATTGTGCCTCATCATCAAGGATCCTTGATTTGCTACACGAATTATGTTGTCCCAAAAAGCAGCATCGCTTGCCTCTTGCGCAACCAAGCAGAAAGTCAGCTTAAAGCGACTGTCAAAGCGATTGTGGAACGTGTGGAGTATCAATTAAAAAAATCTCCGCAGCATCACGCCGAGCAGTTGCAGCAACTCGACGACGCGTTAAAAAAAGGGACGCAATCTTCAACGGTGCATGAATGAAATTTCTGCCCCTATTGTTTGAGAGGCCGTGAGAGAAAGGAACTTTTATTTTAAAAAAGTTCCTTGAGCCTGTTGCCTCATAAGTTTTGACACCCGAGGCGGGAAAATCAAGTAGGTAAAAATAAGACGTTGACTCATAAAGGATGACACCGGCAACCA
>VHCR01000146.1 GCA_016871655.1 Verrucomicrobiota bacterium | reverse complement strand
AACTTGCCCGATGGATTTACGGCATTCTCTTTTCCAGAGCCCATCCGACAGCGTCTTCGAACTTCCAATCTTTGTGAAATGATCAATAAACAGATCCGTAGAAGAACTCGTGTCGCTTCCATCTTTCGAAACGAGACATCTTGTCTCCGTCTCGTTTCCGCCATTCTCATGGAATTATCCGATGACTGGGAAACTTCCAATGCTTACCTCAACCCTCAATACCTCCGCTAAAAACTAATCCTTCACCACTAACTTTTTCATTCCGCTCTTTTCAATTTTACAGAAAAATTGTTGCTTAACCAAAAAATTTCTTCCGAGAATCGAGATTGATGACAAAGGCGTTGTTCATTATTGTTCAAGGATGCGCATTCAAAGTTTTATTCCTCTTAGCATCCGTCGTTGCCTCGGTAATTCTTTGCATTCATTAGCTGCTCACAAAAAAAAGAAAAAACTTTTGAAAAAATTACAAGGCTCTGCTGTTGAATGCAACATCTGTCATTGGCAAGGTTCACGTTTTACTGACGATCCTTGGCATGCTGGCACCGTTTGTCCTAACTGCGGCAGTCAAGTCAGGCATCGGATGCTCGTTGCTCTCCTTGATGGAAAAAGCATGCTCCCTCATTTCGATGAAGAACATTTATTGTGTGGAAAAAAAATTCTTCACTTTGCTCCAGAGCGACAATTGCGCGATCGCATTCAAAAAGCTGCTGAAATCTATGTCTCTACCGACTACGACCGCGGTGATGTCGATCTCAAACTGGATATGAGCGAGATGCCTTCTGTGCTTGATGAGGACTTTGACGTCGTCATCGCGTGTGACGTTTTAGAACACGTCCCCGACGATCGAGCGGCCATGCGAGAACTCCATCGCATTTTAAAATCTAAAGGCCTTGCCATCATCACAGCTCCTCAAAAAGATTCTCCCTCACAAACTGACGAAGATCCCAGCATCACCTCTCCCGAAGAACGCACTAAGCACTTCGGACAAAAAGATCACTTGCGAATTTTTGGAGATGATTTGAAAGCTCGATTAGAAGAGGCTAGATTTTCGGTGAGCGTGATCGATGCTTCTGCTTTTTCTCAAAATGCTATTGAGCGTTTTGTATTGATGCCGCCGACTATTTCATCGCATCCGTTAGCAACAAACCATCGGCGTTTTTATTTTGCGAAGAAATAAATTCCTTATTGAATCTCTCGTAGCCAGCGTCCAAACAGCCGATATTTTAAACAGCGCCTTAAAGATTGAGCAAAGTGAGATAGTTTATTTTCAGCATGCTGCAGCGGTGTTGTAAAATCATTACCAGTCCGTGGTTTTTGCCACGCAAGCATCGGCGAAGCGGCCCAGGTTCTCAATTGAAACTTGTCATACAAATTGTCAATGTTAGGTCTTTTTGCAAGAGGGGCCGGAAGCTCATACCATTGCAGCAATCGATCATAAGAAGTCTGATTGTAGATAATAAAATGAGCTGCTACGGCATGCTGGCATTCTATGATTTCTATTTTTATCGGACCTTCTTTTTTAAAATCAAGTTGTAGTTTTTTAGGATGCACGTACATCGCCCCTCCAAGAAAAATATCCCATCTCTTTTTTTCTTTGAGCAAATATTGAAAAACAGTAGGCCATGCTTTCATGGCTTTTCTGGTCATGCAGTCGTCTTCGAGCACAATTAAATAAGGCCACCCTTCCTTTTTTGCTCGAGCAATTAATTCGAGGTGACTCATTGTGCATCCTATTTGTTTATGCTCGTCTGGTGTTACAACAAAACGCTCGCACTCTAATCCATAAGCAAGCATCTCTTGTTGTAGTGCCGTGAAGAGTGGTTCTTGAGAATCAAGATTAATAACAAAAGCTCTATTCATCGCTTTACTTGAATTTTTCATAAATTGCTAAAGTTTTTTGCATTGTTTTTTCCCAAGAAAATTGACTCGCCTGGTGAACTGCTTTTTCCGAGAGCGCACTGCGTTCTTGCTCAGAATCAAGTAAACAAGCCACTGCCTCTGCAATTTTCTCAGGAAATGCTTGTGAGGGATCAATAAGAACTCCTCCTGATCCGACAACTTCTGGAAGACTACTTATTTTGAGCGCAATAACAGGCGCTCCTATTTTCATAGCTTCTAAGGGAGGCAGTCCGAACCCTTCATACTCCGATAAATAAAAAAGAGCCTCGCAATATTTATAGAGCACTGCCAACAAAGCATCCTGAGGATGTGTTACAAGCTCAACAGCATTTTCAATACCGAGAGAATGAAGTTGCTGTTTCTCTTCCTCATTCCACGGAGCTCCTACAACAACCAGTCGAAGGTCGTGATATTTTTTTTTCAAAATCGAAAAAGTTTGAAGTGTGAGATAAAAATTTTTGTAAAAATTTCGATGCCCGACATAAAGAAAATAGCGTTGTTGATAGAGCCGCTTAGCATCAAGGGCTGGCAACGAGAGCGAGGAGGCTAACGGAATCACACTGCTTCGCGAAGCGCATTGAGGAAATCGCTCCAAAAGGTCCGCGTGCGTTGATTGAGAGACGCAAATGATGTGATCTGCTCGCTCGATGGCCATCGCTTGATCGTGAATAACTTTCTGGCTCCGCGTATAACGATTCGAAAAACGAGCCATGATAAAATCGTGGACGGTGATCACGACATGACCAGAAATATTTTTCCACGATAGTGGTGCTGAAAGATGATAGTAAGAAGGATGAATCAGATCCATCGATTGTAGTCTCTTTCTCAACAAACAAGGACTCTTACTAAGAATTTTTGGCAACCAAAAAAATTGGAAATTTTTATTTTTTGGAACCAGAGCTTCATTTTTTATTTTTTTAAAAAAATAGGGATGAAATGTTTCCGGCAGGCGAGAAATAATTTCACTCGTGTAACGATTAATACCGCCGGTTTGTTGCAACTCATAAATGTAAGTATCGTATAAAATTTTCACATTCTTAAGAACTTAGTAACTTCGTTGCGAATTCGTAATAATTTTTTTGAAAACAATCACGCGTATGAAATTTTCTGACATGCTCGTAGGAAGCCCTTGCACGCTCTTCGATTTCTTGATCAGGCAGAGCAGCAAATGCTCTAGCTGTTTCTATGACAGCTTCAACAGTTCCATTTTTTATTAACATTCCAAAATCATTTAAGTCGACAGAGGCTTCGTAAGTGCAGAGCGGCACCATTCCTGCATGCATGCAATGAATCACACTTCCTCCACCACCCTCGGAACATGATGGATAGATGGTCGCAGCATGGCTCTTCGCTATCTCCGCGAATTCTGGAGAAGCCATATCAACCCATCCTCGCGAGTGAATATTGGGAGTGTGCCTTAATTCTTTTTCATAAAGTCGAAAAAAATCTGGTTCTTTTTCGGGACGAGCACAAATGGTAAGTGCTAATTCAGGCATTTGAGCAAAAGCTTCCAACACAAGATCGAGACCTTTGTGAACCATGCCGTAACTTGCGACCCATAAAAAATTTTTCTTTGCTTTCGAAAAATCACGCTCTTGAGGCCACGGAAATTCATAGGCTGATGAGAGAGGGACTCGTGTGATTGGTTTCTTTGCAAAGGCAAAACTTTTCGCCGTATATTCATTTCCCAAAATAACAATGTGATCCTCTCCTCCATTATCAGCAGGATGCGTGTGCCGTCGCGATACTAGCACCGTATTTTTACGATCACGAATTGCAGCCAGACGTGCCAGCTCTGCTTGATTCGCCACAATCCAATGAGCTCCTGTTGCATGAAGCACGCGCTTACATCCTTGAGGCAAGTAAGGATTCCATCGCTCAAATTGCCCTAAAATATCAACAACAAGAGAACAATCGGTCGGAGGAATATAAGTTTGATTATGGTATTCCACCACTTCAACAGCATAGCCAAGTTTTCGATATGTTTCTGCGATTGTCACAACTTCAAAAGCATTTGTATGCCCACGTGCTTTTGGCGAATCCCATCCTTCTTTAAAAGGCCAAAAAATATAACTCAAAACAACAGTTCCTCGAGAAGGCCCTTCTGGCAACAAACGAACTTCAGGCAATCGTTTTTCACGATCAAAAAATTTTTTAATTTTAAAAAACATAAATTAGAATCTCCGTTTTATCATGCCCCATCCATAGAGAAAAGATTCACTCAGCCATTCCTTCCAAGTTAATTTGTCTTTTCCTCGTAAATTCGCTTTTGCATCCTTGATTTTTTCTCTCCAAAAATCCATCTGTATCATTACTTGATTTTTCTTTTTTTCTTCGAGCTGGTCTAAATTTTTTTTCAAAAAATCTAAAGTGACTTCATTATAATCGTCAACAAACAAAACAGGCAACTTCTCAAAAGGCTCTAAAACAGAGGATCTCAGGGCAATCGGATAAGCACCTAAAGCAAGTGATTCCCAAAGTCGATGTGTGTCTATTCCATTTCCAGGAGGAGCCAGGACAAAACGATGCCTCCTGAGTTGAGTTAAAAATTTCTCATTGTTGCCATGATTTTTTGGAGGTTCAAACGTTACCCAATGT
>VHCR01000145.1 GCA_016871655.1 Verrucomicrobiota bacterium | reverse complement strand
CAAGTCTCTCTCTTTGACAACATGGAAGATTTTGCTCCTGTCAAAAAAGAAAAAAATTCCTCTCACAACGCCATCGCCCCTTGGTCTCGCGCCGAACAACTCGCGTACGAAAAAGAGCTTCTAGGATTTTATGTCACGGGACATCCACTCGATGATTACCAAGGCACTTTGGAAAAAGGAAAATTTACTCCCCTCGCTGAACTTCAAGAAATCACCGAACCTCGCAAAGAAAAAGTTGCAGGACTGATCAGCACCTTAGAAAAAAAATTCACCAAAAAAGAAGGCAAGGCTTTTGGAATCTTTCTTCTCGAAGATTATTCTGACAGCATTGAAGTAACGATGTGGAATGAAGATTTCGTGCAATACGAATCACTCTTGAAACCTGGAAGCGCTATTTCTTGTATGCTCAAGCTCATACCACGTGATGGAAGTGTCCGAGCAACAGCCTCCGACGTCAAAGCACTCACTCCATCTCCTTCCAAAAAGCTAGTCCATTTTCAATTTGATCGCGACAAGCTCTCCTCCGAAAATTTACGCGCCATCCAAAAAACTCTCCAAGCTCACCCTGGCTCACGTCCCGTCATTTTAGAAATCATCGATGGTCACAAAAATATTCTGACCTTGAAAACAGATAAAGAATTTTCCATTGGTGATGAACGCGCCGTGAAGCAAGAGCTCAAACTTTATTTGAAGCTTGGTTAAAATCCAATTGGTCCCACGCTTGACGCTGCTGCGTCGATAGCTCGTGCCATCTCTGCAGCAGCTCTAGCAACACGATACATACGAGAAGTAAGCCATCCCATTCCTTCTTCCCCTGTGACTCCAACAGCAGCAGCACCGGCATCAGCGGCACCAAGAATTCCCATATCAAGTTCAGCTTCTGCTAATCCAAGTACTATCGCAGATCCAGCACCAAACCAACCATGGGGTCAGGCTTCGATTTTCTCATTTTGGGGTCAGTCTTCAATTTTTTATAAACTCAGAATATCACATTTCAAATTCTTGTGAGATACTGCATGTCTGCAATTCATCCTCGCAAGCCACCTGGGATTTTCACTTGCTTAACGTAATAATCCCCTTCGTATTCAATACAAAGGTTTCTTACTTTTTTAACAGTCGAAGACTGACCCCAAAATGAGAAAATCGAAGCCTGACCCCAAAGGCAAAAAATTTTACCGGGAGCTTCTCCAAAAAACGCTTACAAATAGCCTTTAAAGCCACAATTTTGAGGGAGGTACTATGTTGATACCCGGAAAGTGAATTTTTGCGTTTCCAGCAAATTACTCTTATTGTCAGAGAGTTGCTATGAAAAATTCGACCTTCATCATCATCGAATTTCCATTTCTTCTCTGTAAAAAACACCTCAACGGACCTACTTCACGGCTAATTTTGTTAATTTAGCACGACTCATGGTCCATCATACCTTTTTGTGCGCTCGTAATACATATCTCCTGCTACTTCTTTAATCTGATCTAGTTTGGTTCTAGCAGCTGATTCGCGTCGTTGTATCTCGTGATCCAACGCAGCGATGCGTTCAACAGGATCACCACGCAAAACACCTTCTATAGCTTGAGTTTTTAAATTAATGATCTCCTCACACCTTTCCCAAGTTCGGAAAAGCGAGAGAGACACGTCAGATCGATTAAGAATTTCATCACCATGTTCCAACCTCATTAAATTTCTAAAAGAGGCTATATCAAGCCAGCGCCTACTTACCTCTTCTCTATTTTCATGATCAGTTTTCAAAATCTCTATTGCTTTTACATAGCACTCTCCCTCTTGTTCAGAATATTCTGAAAATTTCAACCAATACTTTGAGTGATTATCCTCGCTAAAAAAAACAGTATCACGAACATCATAAAACTTATTCTTGTAGTAGCCATAATTGTAATAGGAATTAGCGGCCTGTGTCCAAAGCCTATTTAATCGCTCCTGCAGCTCTGGAGCATACTCTGTATCTCCACCTAATGCATTAGTTCGCGCCTCAACTTCCTTTTGCGCCACTTCTAGCTCATGCAACAAGTGCCTGCGTAGATTTTCTTGTCCAGCAGTGTCGGGAACTTTTTTGCATAAATTTGGAAAAACAATTTTCAATTGCTTGTTAAAATGAGAAAGCTCTTGGTGCTTCCAAGACCGCACGCCATCGACTTCAGGAGAGAGCAGTTTGTTTAGTTTTAGTTGATGATCAGCTAATTTTCTCAATGCTACAGCAAGATCGCCAAACCTCAGTAATAGCTGATTCCAAGCGGGAGCAGGGATGGAATTTTTTATATCGGTTAGTTTTTCACACACTGTTGCTGCTTCACTACAGTGTCCAACTTCTTCTAGACGCCCGATTGCAGCTGCTCGAGCGGCACTGATACGATAATGAATGGCCTGTTTGTAAGTGTCGGCAATGTTTTTGAAAGAATAACTGAAGGCCCAAGTATGATTTGGCTCCATTTGAAAAAACTCTGATTCAATGGGGTACCAATCAATCAGCATAAGGTAACTTTTTTCAACATTAATCCAAGCTTGACTCACCTCAGGATAAACGGCTCCTTGGCTAAGAGTGCGTGCGCTCTCTTGTCGAGATTTTAACATCTCTTGATAGGTTTTAATAATTTTTTTGTAGGCGGACGCCAACCAGCCATTCCTTGATCGAGCCACGCGTCGAAGAGATTGGTACGCTTCAATTTTTTCTATGATTTCACTCGGATCACTGGCTACCAAGCGCTGAACTAGATCTGTTTTTCCTTTTTTAAAAGCATGAATGATCTGAACTCGTAGATCAGCGACATCTTCATAATTTTTTATGAGAGGCACCAATCGTCTTAGCTCTCTTGAATTGCTTGCAACATCAGCTGCAATGAGTGGAATTTTAAAAGAGAGTAATTTTTTTGTTGTCGTCACAAGATTATTCCAAGCATTGCGCTCAAAACTTCCAGCAGGAGCCGCTGCAGCATTTCTTCCAGCATCAAGACCATGATGACAATCAGTTAAGATTGCTTCGTAGCAAAGAGCCAGTAGAAGCAGTCTCTCTCTTTTTTCATACGTAGCAAAAAAAAGATTTTTGTATTTATTAAAAACAGTAATGAGTTTGGGATCCTCTCCTAATTGATGCAAGCGATCACCAGCAGGAAGTGAGAGAATAAATGATTGGAGTGTCGTATTGAGTCCACGACTTCTTTCCTCCTGCAATGCTCGCTCATTCTTCATCACAGAACTTGACGCCACAGTTACATTTCTACTAGGAAAAGTAACTAGCTCGATATCTTCTTTCGCTAAATCATTATTGCTTTCTCTTGGACCAAGTGAAAAATTTCTTCGTGGAAACAAGGAAGAACTATTTTCTTCACTCGCTCGAGAGGATAGATCTTGCCGATCCGCAGGTCTTCTTACTTGATCAGCTTGATCACTTCTCCTTTCTGATGGTTTTGCTTTACCAAAAAAAGAAAACATCATGAGCGGAGAACTCCCTTCGTCAGAGCTGCTCTGCTGCTGGCTCTGCGCCAAGAGAGCAGATGTCATCAATAAAAAAATGGCCATCAAAAATTTCACCCTCATGGCAATTTAAAGAGAAAACTGCTAGCGCTAAAAAACTACAATTTCCTCCATGCAGTACAACAAGAGTTGATCAAGTCATGGGCCTCTTCTGGTCCAGAAGTTCCGCTCTGATAAAAGCAGAGGTCATCACTCGATTTCAACCAGGCTTCTTCGATGCCGTCGATAAATTTCCATGCAGCAACGACTTCATCACTCCGCGCAAAGAGAGTGGCATCACCATTCATCGCATCGAGCAACAGGCGTTCATAAGCTTCTGGATTTTGTTTTTGAAAAGCAGTTCCATATTGAAAGTTCATTTTTACCGGTTGAATCTGCAGTGTTGAGCCTGGGGTTTTAGCGGACATCCCAAGAGAAATTCCTTCGTCTGGTTGAATGCGGATTACTAAAACATTTTGATCTAACTTATGACCTAACGTGCTAAAAAGAATCGGCGGCACGCTTTTAAAGAAGACCGCAATCTCCGTGCAGGCTTTTGGCAAACGCTTCCCTGCCCTGATAAAAAAAGGAACTCCAGCCCAGCGCCAGTTATCAATCGCAATACGAAGAGCAACGTAAGTTTCTGTCGTCGATGTTGGAGAAACCCCCTCTTCTTTCCGATAGGAAATTACAGGCGATCCTCCAACAAGACCTTCTTCATATTGACCACGCACTACATTTTTAAAAACATCTTCCCCCTTGAGTGGTCGCAATGAGCGCAAGACTTTTAATTTTTCATCACGCACCGCATCAGCACTCATGCTAACCGGAGGCTCCATCGCTGTTAGCGTCAACAATTGCAGCAAATGATTTTGTACCATGTCACGCAATGCTCCTGCTTTATCATAATATCCAGCGCGTCCTTCAACTCCGAGCGATTCTGCTGCCGTTATTTGAACGTGATGAATGTGATTGGAGTTCCAAATCGATTCAAAAATCGTATTCGCAAAACGGAGGACCATAATGTTCTGCGCTGTCTCTTTTCCTAAGTAATGAT
>VHCR01000144.1 GCA_016871655.1 Verrucomicrobiota bacterium | reverse complement strand
AATGGCTGATTGGTTGCTTTGATGGCAACGAGTGAGTAATCGTTACCTTGTTCATCGAGAAAAAGTACGATCAAAACAATCCACTTTCAAAAATTCACCTTTTCCGGACAGGGCCTAAATAGCATGAAAAAATTATTTCGTTGCCTCTTGCTGCTGCTGCTTTGTTCGAGCTGGAGAACTTCCTCCCTCTTGGCTAGCGTCGAACAAATGAAATGTCCGATGGGCCGTGACTATGATCTTTATCTACCAAAAAAAATAGATCCGAATCGAACATACTGGCTTGTTTGTTACGTGCATGGTTCCAACGGCGCCGCTTGTGATGACGTTCCGAGCTTGCAGCATTTTGTAGAACAAGGAGATTGTATCGGTGTTGCACCGAGCTTTGCTCATGGATTTCAATTGTTAAAAAATGGAACAGATGCGCAGCTCATCGGCATTTTGCATCAGCTGAGTGAAAAATATAAACTCCATCCAAAACTTTTTGTTTACGGTCATTCTGCAGGTTCTCAATTTTCTCATCGTTTTACGATGAGGCATCCCGATTTGGTTGTCGGCTGCGAAGCCTGTTCCAGCGGGACTTGGGCAACAGGTGGTATTTATCAAAGTCCCAATCTTGCTGCTCAAAATATACCGATAGCTATTGCGTGTGGTGCGGATGATGTAGAAAAAAGAGGGGCCGTCATTGCTAGAATAGCCAATGGTGCTGCTGTCGCAGCTCCTGCTGTTCGCGAACATCCTTTTTATGCTCGAGCAAGAAAAATGTATCAAAGAGTTGTTCGCTTTGTGCGAGCGAGGTACGCTGGAGCTCGAGCGAATCGGCGCGCACTGATCCAGAGCGACGATCCTGGTTGGACCCGCATTGAATGGTTTGAAAAATTTAGTCAGATGTTGCAGCAAGAAAGTTTCTTTTTTAAAGCAAAAACTTTTTCTGGTGAACAGCACAATGTGCAGCAAAGAGAACAAACAGCCTTGGCCATGGAATCATTTTTATTGGGAACCAGCGGCATGCTTCCTGAAGAGCGGGCGACTTATGATTCCGTTATCGCTGCCATCGAACAAAATCGCGCTGAGGGAAAATCAGAACTCGTAGAAAAAGGGCTTCAACAACTTCAAGAAATGGTAGCTACTCGTTCCAAGGAAACTCTGCGAATGACGCTTCTCTCGCACGACTGGCATATCAACGAAGCCGCACTGGGTCAATGTTTGAGAGCTTCGAAAGAATTTGTGGATGAAGAAATCATGTTGATTCGAAAATAGATAGGATCTTTGCCTCAAACTTTCTCTTTTCAAATGAATATTCGTTTTGTTTGATAGAGCTATGTCAAATATTTATTCCTCTTCATTTGGTCAGAAAAAATCTTCTAACAGCGCGCTGCTAGCCTGGGTGCAGAAAGTAGCGGCACTCACTATGCCCGATCAAATTTTTTGGTGTGATGGGAGTGAAGAGGAAAAAGAATTTTTAACGCAGCAAGCTGTCGACCAAAAAATCCTCATCAAGCTCGATCAAAAAAAATGGCCTGGCTGTTACTATCATCATTCCAATCCCAATGATGTAGCACGCGTCGAGCAGGCGACCTTCATTTGCTGCGAACGCAAAGAAGATGCAGGGCCAACTAACAATTGGGCTCCTCCGAAGGAAATGTACGAGAAACTTCACGAAATGCTCCGAGGGTCAATGAAGGGGAGAAGAATGTACGTGGTTCCTTATTTAATGGGACCTGCCGGTTCACCGATGACAAAAGTCGGAGTTGAGCTGACTGATTCGATTTATGTCGTCCTAAACATGCGCATCATGACGCGGATGGGAGAGGTAGCTTTGAAGCACCTCGGTGAAAGCGATGATTTCAATCATGGCATTCATTCCGTTTTAGACTGCAATCCGGAACGCCGTTATATTTGTCATTTTCCCCAAGATAACACGATCATTTCTGTCGGTTCCGGCTATGGTGGAAATGTATTGCTTGGAAAGAAGTGCCTTGCTCTCCGTATTGGATCAACCTTAGGACGCGATGAAGGTTGGCTAGCAGAACATATGTTGCTTCTTTGCTTAGAAGATCCAGAAGGCAAAAAAACTTATGTTGCTGCAGCTTTTCCCTCGGCTTGTGGAAAAACAAACTTTGCGATGATGATTCCGCCCGAAAGTTTTAAGGGATGGAAGGTGACAACAGTGGGGGATGATATCGCTTGGATGAAGCCTGGAAAAGATGGAAGGCTCTATGCGATCAACCCGGAAGCCGGTTATTTTGGGGTTGTGCCAGGAACTAACAACAAATCAAATTTCAACGCGATGCGAAGCATGGAGCGCGACACGATTTTTACCAATGTCGCGCGTACCCCTGATGGCGATGTTTGGTGGGAAGGAAAAGATAATCCTCCGCCAAAAGATCTCATCGATTGGAAAGGAAATGCTTGGAATCCCGAGAGCGGAGAAAAAGCAGCCCATCCGAACAGCCGCTTCACAGCTCCGATGCGCAACAATCCTGCGGTTGCTGAGGAGGTTGAGTGGCCTGATGGAATTCCTGTGAGCGCGATTGTTTTTGGTGGACGTCGTGCCAACACGATGCCGCTTGTTTTCCAAGCGTTCAATTGGATTCACGGCGTTTACATTGGAGCTACTGTCGGTTCTGAAATGACAGCCGCTGCGGCTGGGACGTTAGGACAAGTTCGGCGCGATCCGATGGCTATGCTTCCATTTTGTGGCTACAACATGGGAAAATATTTTGATCATTGGCTTGAGATGAGACGGAAGATTAAAATTTTGCCGCGCATTTTTCATGTGAATTGGTTTCGAAAAGATAGCGACGGAAATTTTCTTTGGCCTGGCTTTGGTGAAAATATGCGAGTCTTGCAGTGGATTGCAGAACGTTGCCAAGGCCGCGCCAACGGCCTGGAGACAGCGATTGGTTGGATGCCGCGGTATGAAGATATGAACATGAATGGAATTCCTGGAGGAATGACACCAGAACGTTTTGAGGCTTTGCAAAAAATTGATCCCGAGGAATGGCGACGAGAACTCATTCTCCAAGATGAACTTTTTATTAAACTCTATCGGGACTTACCAAAAGAATTGATGTGTCAGCGGGAGTTACTAATTTCGAGATTATAGTATTTATCTGAATAAAAGAAATTCACCACAAAGAATGCTTTTAGAAGATAGGAGATAGAAGATGGAAGATAGGGGGCGAGGCCTTCGGCAGGAGTTTGAACATTGAAGCTGGTGATTTCCTATTTTCTAATTCGTTTGCGCTAGCAAACCACGACTTCTATCTTCCATCTTCTATCTCCTATCTTCAAATTTTCTCTTTGCAATGATGTTAGTAGCAACAAAAAAACATGGACGACTTTCTTAAAGATCCCAAAAAGGCGACTCTTTATTATCGCGAAGAAAGCTTGCGAGCCATGGCTGCTGGGCAAAAATCTGCAGCTCGGTGTTGGAGACTGGCCGCAGATGCCGCAAAACAAGTGATTCGCCAGGCTCATGGAACTAGCATCCTTGCTCCGGTTAGAATGCCATTTGTAGATCACTTTGCCCAATTGGCTTTGTCTCTGAAAAAAGTTTACGATGCTCTAGAAAACTCTTCTGTTAAAAAAAATAGTAATGAAAATTTTGAAGAGAACATTTTTCAAAAAAGTTATTCTCACTATCAATATTGGATGCATTGTTTGACAGTGAGTTGTTCTCATGATTTTAAACGAGAGATTCAGCAAATTTTAGAAGCAGGTAGAAAATATTCTTTGCGTTTTCCTAAAGTAACAGACTATCTCATACAAGCGCTCCATGCCTTTAAAATGGCGCAGCATCATCAGGCCGCCTTCAGCCAACTTAGGACGCGCCAAGGGGGGGCTTCTATTCAAGAAAATTTGCTGATTGCTCGTTGGGCTGGCGCTGCTTGTGAGGCTGCCCATATGGCTAATATTTTTGTTCAACGTAAGACTATCGAGGAACAAAACAACAAGTCTCTTTTGGAAATTTGGGAAGCAATGACGCAGGTTGCAGAAAAAGCTCTTTCTTTGAGGATCAAAGCAGCAGAGGAAAGTGAGAAGGCCGAGGAAGAACAAGCTCTCAAATATTCTCTTGGAGCCTTTGTCATGAATGAAGCAGTAGAAAATAAAATTCAGCTCATGAAGGTGGCAATTTCTACGAATCAGTTTGAGGTATTAGAGAGCCAAGAAACATCGTGTCTTTTCGATGAGGTTGTAGCAGAGAGAATCGCTATTGCAGGTTCGCAACGATCAGATGATGCTGCAAGCTGGCTGGAAGCAGCCTGGGAGGCTGATTTAAAAAGGCTAGAAGCAGTAACTCAGGGGTATCATCGCCTTGCTTCTTATTGGGAAGAGTCGCGAGATACGTCAAGGCGAGTGGCTGATTTTTATAGCGAGCTTGCTTTGGGAAAAAAGAATCGCTCTTTTCCTGTTTCCTGGTGGTCTAAAATCAAGCTCAATCATCTTGAAAGCCAAGCGAAGAAAAAAATTCCGATCATGTTTATGGAAGAAGTTTTTTTTAGCATGCCTGAAGATTATTTTCCCAATC
>VHCR01000143.1 GCA_016871655.1 Verrucomicrobiota bacterium | reverse complement strand
GCCTATGAGGGACGCGTGATGAAGCCGATCGACAACGGTTATCTGAGTGAGAAGCATGCAGATTATGCAAGTAAAGCAGAGCGCAATCGGCTTGTTGAATTTCCAGGGCTTAAATCAAAAAAGCGTCACCCGCTGAGGTCTTCCAAAGGTCATCCGGTGACACAGCTCTGGTATGCGCGACAAGGGATCATCACCCCCGAGATGGAATTTATCGCGATCCGCGAAAATCAAGGTTTGGAAAAAATCCAAGAGTCCTCAAGTGGTCCTCGCAACGAGCTTCGTCATCGTCATCTTGGATCCCAGGAAGCATCAGCCTCCGAGTACACACCTTCGGTTTTTCGTCGTTTTCCTCAGCGCATTCCAAAACGCATTACGCCAGAATTTGTGCGCGACGAAGTTGCTGCCGGTCGCGCCATTATTCCTGCCAACATCAATCATCCGGAACTCGAGCCGATGATCATCGGGCGGAATTTTTTGGTGAAGATCAATGCCAATATCGGCAATAGTGCCGTGGCATCAAGCATTGAAGAGGAAGTCGAAAAGATGCGCTGGGCAACAAAGTGGGGCGCTGACACGGTGATGGATCTTTCCACTGGAAAAAATATTCATGCGACGCGCGAGTGGATCTTGCGTAACTCGCCCGTGCCCATTGGAACGGTTCCGATTTATCAAGCATTGGAAAAAGTAGGAGGGCGTGCCGAAGAACTGACTTGGGAAATTTTCCGTGACACGTTGATCGAACAAGCCGAGCAAGGTGTCGATTATTTTACGATTCATGCGGGAGTCTTGCTTCGCTTTGTGCCACTGACGGCACAGCGCATGACCGGTATTGTCAGCCGTGGTGGTTCGATCATGGCAAAATGGTGCTTGGCGCATCATCAAGAAAATTTTCTCTACACCCATTGGGATGATATTTGTGACATCATGGCTGCGTACGACGTCAGCTTTTCTATCGGTGATGGATTGCGGCCTGGATCGATTGCGGATGCAAATGATGAGGCGCAATTTGGAGAACTTGAAGTTCAAGGCGATCTCACCAAACGAGCTTGGGCAAAGGGTGTGCAGGTGATGAACGAAGGACCGGGTCATGTGCCGATGCACATGATCGAGGAAAATATGGCGAAGCAACTTGAATGGTGTCACGAAGCCCCATTTTATACGCTTGGGCCACTCACGACCGATATTGCTCCTGGCTATGATCACATCACCAGTGGCATTGGAGCCGCGATGATCGGTTGGTACGGCTGTGCGATGCTCTGCTACGTTACGCCGAAAGAGCATCTCGGCTTGCCGAACAAAAAAGATGTGAAAGATGGCGTGATCGCTTACAAAATTGCGGCTCATGCGGCCGATCTCGCAAAAGGCCATCCTGGTGCGCAGTATCGGGACAATGCGCTTTCCAAGGCGCGTTTTGAATTTCGTTGGGAAGATCAATTTCATTTAGGGCTCGATCCGATCACAGCGCGCGAGTTTCACGATGAGACCTTGCCGCAAGAGGGGGCCAAGAACGCTCATTTTTGCTCGATGTGCGGGCCGCATTTTTGTTCGATGAAAATTACCGAAGATGTTCGCAAATATGCCGCAGAGCAAAAACTGAGTGCAGAAGAGGCCTTGCAACACGGGATGAAAGCGAAAGCAGCCGAGTTTGCAAAGTTTAGCTAAGGCTAAGAAATTCACCACAAAGAACACAAAGCCGCTAAAGCGGCACGCAAAGAACACAAAAAATTTTAGGTTTTAAAAATGACAAGCACAGATAAAATTGAGAGCTTAAAAATTGTGATTACGAACAATTGAAGAAAACATCCATTTTTACCACTTAGATTTGCAACTCGCTCGCTCCTGCAGGAGCGAGCGAGTTGCACTTATTTTGTGTTCTCTGTGTTGCTGCCGTAGGCAGCATTTGAGCTCTTTGTGGTGAATTCTTTTAACCTTCTTCCATCGCTTCTATTCCTGTGAATTCTTTTAATTCTTTTTTCCAAAAAGTAACCGACTTTCTCGAGAAAGAAGTTGCGCCGATCGCCAATCAGCTTGATGAAGATGAAACGTTGTACCGTGATGTTTACTCACGATTTGTTGAACTTGGAGTGTTGAATCTCTTGATTCCAAAATATCTTGGCGGGCTTGGTGGGGAACGGCGTGAATGGATTGATTACAATATTCTCGTATCACAATATTCAGGTGCTTTGCTTTTCTTGCAAGCGCAACATCAATATTCTATTTCGCGCTTAAAAACATTGCTGCCTCAACCCGAAGTCGAAGAGGTATTGCGGTCGCTAGCGCTTGATGGGAAGGGGGTGGGACTAGCATTGCAAAAAAACCCTAAAATTTTAAAAGTCACGGCTGTTCCGGAAGGGGTTCGTCTCTCAGGAAAACTTCTTTGGACGACGGGGGCGACTTATTTTCCTCATCTTTTGCTTTCGTTTGAAGCTGATGGGCAAATGCATTACACGCTTCTCCCTTTTCAAACCATGCAGCAGGATGGAGGTTCTATTACCTTGTTGCCAAAAATTGAAACTGTCGTTTTTAATTCCATTACGAATAACAGCGTTGTGTTAGAGGAGTGGCTTGTTCCAAAGAGTGCGGTTATTACAAAACATCTGATCAAACCGAAAGTCACAACGGAGCATCCGACTGTTTATAATTTTGCTGGAGCAGCGAAGGCGCTTCTTAATTTGACTCTGAAAGGTCGCTACGGTTCAACCTCTGAGGTATTGGAACGATACTCGTGTCTCGATCAAGCTTGGAATAAATATTATGAACGGGTTAAGGAGGGGCATGGTGATCCTTTAACCTTACGTAATGAAGGGTTCGAGCTGGTCGAGCAGTGCTCGCTCTTGGCAAGAATTTCTTGTGGCAGTGCAGGAATTTTAAAATCACATGCGCTCGGAAGAATCATGAAAGAAGTTTGGCAGTACACTATCGCAGGGTATTCGGAAGAGCAGATGAAAAATTATTTAAAAGGAAATTGCTCTTTAAAACAATAGGTGTTATACCACGGTTCCACTCAACTCTAAAAACCAAATGAACATTGTTAAGGAACTGAAAGTGTTTTTTTCTTATCCGCGTAACATGCGGGTAATGCTAACTGCTAATTTTGTTTATGCCAGCGTGTTGCCCGTGATTTGGGCTTTTGTTGGCGTCTACATCATGCGCAACACGAATAATGATGTGCATCTTGTTATGTGTTTTCCGATCGCTAACTACACCGGAATTTTAATAACGTTCTTTTTTAATGGGTATCTTTTGAGAATCATTCCCGTCAAGTATCTCTACTCTCTGGGAATGTTGATCAGCGGGTTTTCTTTATTCGTGATGATATCACTCAAAGAACTTGATATCTATGGGATTGGAATGGCGGGAGGCCTGCTGGGAGTTGCGATGGGCCTCTTCTGGGCGAATCGCGATTATTTAGCGCTTGCGAGTACGACAGACGAAAATCGTAATTATTATTATGGACTAGAAAATTTTTTCTTAACGATTTGCTCTATCATCGCTCCGATTACTGTTGGCTGGTTCATTGCTGGCAGCCAGTTGTACGGTTGGTTTGGTGGCGATCGGAATCATGCTTATTTTTTTGTCGCACTTGGAGCAATCACACTCGCTTTTTTAGCTTCAGCGATTATTTGTCGAGGAAAATTTAGCAATCCTGAGTCAGCGAAATTCATTTATTGGAAGTATGACCCACTTTGGTACAAGGTCTGCTTGATGGAGGCATTTCGTGGCATTGGTCAGGGCTTTATGATCACGGCGCCAGCGATGCTCACCGTCAAGCTCATCGGAGGGCAAGAAGGTGCTCTCGGAATTATTCAAACGACAGGGAACATTTTATTAGTCCTCGTTTTTTATTGCATTGCAAGATTAACAAAACCCGAGCATCGCATCTGGATTCTCTTCACTGGACTTGGGCTCTTTGTGTTGGGATGTGGAGCCAATGCAATTCTCTTTAGCACTGTCGGAGTACTTGCTTTTATTGCCTGCCAAATTATTTCTTCAGCACTCATCGAATGTTCTTTTTCTCCAGTCATCATGTTAGTAATCGATTTGCTTTCAAAAAAAGAACAGCGAAATAAGTTTGCCTACTTGCTGAACAACGAACTTGCTATTTATACAGGGCGGGTCACGGGAGGTTTACTCTTTATTGGTGCTGCGCTCTACGTTTCAGACATCTTTGCACTTCGCTACGTGCTCTTGTTTGTAGCTCTTGTTCAATTCTGCTCCTACTTTTTGTGCAAGCAAGTCTTGGCAACGTGCAAGGTGATGGATGCTGAGCTTACCGCGGCCGAATTGCAAACAGAGCCGCATGCGATCGCGGACATTTTGTCGCAAGAGGAGCGGTGAATAGAAGATCGAAGAGAGAAGTCGACAGATGCAGATGTGTTCGGTTCCTACCTGTAAGATGTCCTCTGCCTAATACCATCTCCATTAAATAACTAAACTATCTGACTAGAGCATATTAAAAATTTCTGGTGCTGCGAAGACCTCGTCGCTGCGGTTCTCGCGTCATCGAGTGTTTCTATAGACACTCGTCGAAAGATTTCCTCTTTGTGCTGCGAGCCTT
>VHCR01000142.1 GCA_016871655.1 Verrucomicrobiota bacterium | reverse complement strand
GAGCCTCGTCCTCACAGGCCCTGGGCAGTCACAGGCCGTCCAGCATTTGGTTTTTGGAATCAATGCTGCGCTTGGAAATTTTGGGTCCACCATCGAGGTGGCTCCTCTTGGAAAAACTCAAACATCATTTGATGAGGTTGTGGTCACCTTAAAAGCTGGCTCGATCAAACAACTTTTCTTGTTCCAAACAAACCCCGTCTACACCACCCCTCAAGGCGATGAGCTGGCGAAGCTAATCGCAGCTGTTCCTGATTCAATTCAGCTTTCCCTCAATGAAGATGAGACGAGTAAATCTTGTCATTGGACAGTTCCTGCTGCTCACTATCTTGAGTCATGGGGTGATGTTCGCAGTCTTGATGGAACCCTCTGCGCGATTCAACCGATGGTCCTTCCGCTTTGGAATGGGCTCACGGAGATTGAACTCCTTAACGGGTTCCAAGGAAAGCCTGCACCCGAAGGACCAGCGCTGATTCGCGAGACCTTTAATACACTTTCTAAAGACAATTCCGATGCAGCTTGGAATCAATATTTGCACAACGGCTTTTTAGAGAACTCTGCACCATCCATCGGCAGACCTTCTTGGAATGCGGCTGCAGCTCAGAATGCTGTTGCTGCCGAGATGCCAGAACCAATCGGGCAAGGTGAGTTTGAGTTGGTTTTTCTTCCGAGCTCCAGCATCTATGACGGCCGCTACAGCGGCAATGCCTGGTTGCAAGAGACGCCTGACTTTGTTACGAAGTTGACGTGGGACAATGCCCTCTTGATGAGCCCCACTGATGCGAAGAGGCTTGGTCTTGTAGATGGAGACATGGTCTCTCTCAGCGACGGCAGCAACAAAACAGATATAGCTCTTCTCGTAGCTCCAGGTCACGCCGATGGTTCGGTGAGCGCCGCGTTGGGATATGGACGAAAAGGGCTTTCTCACGTTATTGACGATGTAGGATTCAATATTTATCCGCTGCGTCGCAGTGGAGTGCTCGATTACGTTCAGGGAGTTTCGATCACACCGCTTCGTGGAAAAAAATATAGCTTTGCGCAAACTCAAGAGCATCGCAACATGGAGGGACGCGATCTCGTCCGCGAAGGAACGCTTGAGCGTTATCAAGAAAATCCGGCTTTTGCTCAGACGATGGGAATGGACCACCACATTCCACCGAACATCAGTCTTTACAACAATCCTCCTTACACCGGTCAAGAGCAGTGGGGGATGTCGATTGATTTGAACACTTGCATTGGCTGTAACGCTTGCTTGCTGGCTTGCCAAGCCGAGAATAACGTTCCCGTTGTTGGAAAAGATCAGGTCCGTCGCGGTCGTGATATGGCTTGGATCCGTATTGATCGTTGGTTTGCAAGTCCTGAAAGTTCAGAAGAAGAACCGGAAATGTTGGCGCAAGCAATTCTTTGCCAACATTGTGAAAATGCTCCTTGCGAGACGGTCTGTCCTGTCAATGCCACCGTGCACAGCGAGGAGGGTCTCAACTTGATGGCTTACAACCGCTGCATCGGAACACGCTACTGTGCGAACAACTGTCCTTGGAAAGTCCGTCGTTTTAATTTCTTTGATTATAACGAACGCCCACTCGATCAACTTTATTACGGACCGCTTGCTCACAAAGGAATGGCCGATAGTCTCAAGATGTCGAAGAATCCTAACGTTACGGTTCGTATGCGTGGTGTCATGGAAAAATGTACGTTCTGTATTCAACGAATCGAAGAAGCTAAGATTGGACGTCTTGTCAAAGCAGGGGGTAGCGATTCTCATGAAGTTGCTGTTGCTCCGTTTAAGACCGCTTGTCAGCAGGCTTGTCCTTCCGAGTCGATTGTTTTTGGAAACATTGCTGATCCAAAGAGCGAAGTCTCACGGCGCAAGGCAAGCCCTCGTGATTACTCCATGTTGAAGTATCTTAACACGAAACCACGGGTGACTTACTTGGCTCGGATTAAAAATCCGAATCTCAACATGCCAGGCGCATCCAAGGTCGGCCTTGCTAATGGAATTCCCCATCATGCAGGATCTCATGAAGAGCATGCCGACGTAGGACCAACTCATTTTGATGGACATGGTACTGCTGCTCCTGAGCACTCAACATCAGAAGCTGGAGTTAAGAAAACAGCACAGCAATCATAAGGTATGGACTCTACTCTCAATTCTTCCAATCTTCATAGTGACGCTATCACTCGTGCTCCGCTCGTTCTTAACAAACGGACGATGTCATGGATCAGTAGCTATGTCAGCACGATTGTTGAATCAAATACGCCGCGTTGGTGGTGGATTTCGATTGCAATCACCGGAACTATTGCGCTTCTCACGCCACTGCTCCTTTGTTACCTCGTGGCTACGGGCGTTGGCGTTTGGGGAAATAACAGTCCGGTTTTTTGGGCCTGGGATATTACGAACTTTGTTTTCTGGATCGGTATCGGTCACGCCGGAACCCTGATCTCGGCGATTCTTTTCATCACACGTCAAAAATGGAGAACCTCGATCAACCGTGCGGCCGAAGCGATGACGCTTTTCGCCGTTGTTTGCGCTGGTATCTATCCCATGTTTCACGTAGGTCGTATTTGGAAAGTCTATTTCTTAGCCCCTGTTCCTAATGCGAATGCAATTTGGCAAAACTTTCGGAGTCCGTTGCTCTGGGACGTCTTTGCTGTCTCAACCTATTTCACCGTTTCCGTTTTATTCTGGTACACCGGCTTGATTCCTGACTTAGCAACCATTCGCGATCGTTGCACGACGAAGATCAAAAAATTTATTTACGGCGTTCTTGCGCTCGGATGGCGCGGAGGAAATCGTCAATGGCGTCATTACGAAATGGCCTACATCTTGCTTGCCGGTCTTTCCACGCCACTTGTGCTTTCGGTTCATAGTGTCGTTTCCTTTGACTTTGCAACTTCGGTGATTCCTGGTTGGCACACGACGATCTTCCCTCCTTACTTTGTAGCTGGTGCGATTTTCGGAGGATTCGCGATGGTTCTTACGATCATGCTTCCAGCGAGGGCGATCTATCCGCAACTCCATGACATGATCACGCCAGGGCACATCGACAAAATGGCAAAAGTCATTTTGCTAACGGGCTCGATTGTCGGTTATGCCTACTTGATGGAGCTCTTCATTGCTTGGTATGGAGCCAATCCTTACGAGCGGGCTGCCTTTTGGTATCGCGCCTTTGGACCGTACTGGTGGGCTTATGCCTGCATGATGTTCTGCAACGTCGTTTCGCCTCAAGTTTTTTGGTTCAAATGGTGCCGCTCCAATGTCTATGTGGTGTTCACTGTATCGATGTTTGTTAATGCTGGCATGTGGTTTGAACGATTTGTTATTATTGCGACAACACTCGCTCGTGACTTTCTTCCATCGTCGTGGGGCTTGTTCCATCCAACTTGGGTTGATATTTTTACCTTCGTTGGAACATTCGGAGTCTTCACGACACTTTTCCTTCTTTTTGTTCGTTTCTTACCGATGATTTGTATGTTTGAAGTAAAGGCTGTCTTGCCTGAAGCTAACCCTCACTATGGAGAGGAGCACCACTAAGATGATGACATCAACGACAACAACTGGTTCTTCAACAGCTCCTGTATACGCTGTGGGTGTTGAATTCGATAGTGCTCGTGACTTGTATCACGCCGCTGAAAAAGTTCGCGACGCTGGCTACAAACGTTGGGACACGTTCTCTCCTTTTCCGATTCACGGGATGGACACGGCGATGGGCCTTCCTAAGTCATGGCTCAGCGCGCTTGTTTTTATCGGAGGTCTGACCGGCTTTAGTACAGCAGTTTTCATGGAGTTTGGCGCCTCGAGTTTTCTTTATCCTTTAGTGGTTGATGGAAAGCCAACCAACTTAATGACAATTCCTGCGTTCTTTCCGATTATGTTCGAGCTGACGATTCTTTTTTCAGCGCTGACAGCGACTTTTGGAATGTTAGCCTTGAACGGTCTTCCTCGTTGGAACCATCCTCTTTTTAACTGGGATCGTTTTAAAAAAGTGACCGAAGATAAATTTTATATTGCGATTGAAGCAACCGATGAAAAATTTTCTTTGGAAGAAACACGCCAATTTTTACAATCGCTCGGTGGCCATGATGTCACCATCATTCATCACGACGAATAATTTTTAATCATGTTACGTTATTTTTTCATTGGATTTACGTTGTTCCTCTTGCTCCTTGTCTCGATGACGGGCTTGCGTGGTTGGAAGTCAAAGCGTCCGCCGCTGGAGCTTTTTCCTGATATGGTCCGCCAAGCCAAGTACAAAGCACAAACGGAAAGTTCATTTTATTCAGATGATCGTTCTGCGCGTGCCCATGCGATGGGGACGGTGCCAATGGGCTATTCTGCTCCTCAAGGCAAATCTGATGACAATAAAAATTCCTCTGTTGATTTGAGTGGGCCTTACAAAAACATTCAATTTTCTGGATCTCCAACTTATAGCGAGACAGGTCGGATCGGAACGCAATGGGGAACAGGAATTCCTTTTGAAGTGACTCCTGCAATCATGCAACGAGGTCAAGAGCGTTATAATATCAATTGTGCTGTCTGTCACGGAGCGACGGGGCAAGGAAATGGAATTGCT